>JAKBCQ010000749.1 GCA_021807585.1 Planctomycetota bacterium
CTTTAAGATACATCAGCCTATTCAATAAATGAGATATCGCCGATGCTCCCCGGCCCCGTCTTTTATACCGAGCTCCTCACAACCGCGCGGCGAGCTCGATATTATTGGCTTCGATTCTTCTACTGTTTGATTCTTCTTTTCTCGATTTGGTCGACATATCAATCGCGCAGTTGGGATTTCGACGCGATGTCGATCCGGCAGATCAGCTCGTTCGCAACTTCAATGTTCACGACGATCGCGTGGGTTCAGGTGCTCGCGGTGATCGCGCTCGCCCCGGCGCTCGTCGCGGGAACGATCGCCGACGAATCGCAACGGAAGACGCTTCATTATTTGCTTTCCAGTCGATTGACGAGCGGCGAGATCGTACTCGGCAAACTGCTGGCGCGGATCCTGCACATCGCGGTGTTCGTCGCGCTCGGCGCGCCGATCGTCAGCATGCTCACGCTTTTCGGCGGAGTCGACCCGACGATCGTCCAACTGACGTATTTAGGATCATTCACGCTTTTGTTCTTTATCGCGGGGCTTTCGATCCTCATTTCGACGTACACGGCGCGGCCGCGCGACGCGATCGCTCGCACCTATGTCTTTATGTTCGCTTGGTTCATCACGCCCGCTTTGGCGCGATCGCTCTCGTCGATTTATCCCCCGGCGTCGTACCTCGATCCGTATATCGCATTCCTCGATACGTGGACGAATCCGCTTCCACTCGTAGCGATCAATTTTGCGACGGGTGGCGCCTTAGTTCGGATGTTGCTGTGGATGTTCGCCTTGCAGGTGATTTATGGAGCGTTTTTCGCGGCGTGGGCCACCTGGCGATTGCGGCCTGTTTATCGCGCTCGGCAAGATTCGATCGGCGCCGCGACGTCGCGTTGGAAGCGATTACTCGAACGCATTCGATCGTTCCGGATCATCAAGCCGCGGCCTTGCGGCGACGACCCGATTGTGTGGAAAGAGCTGTTTTTCCGCCGCGCGAGCCTCGCCTCGAAGATCCTGGGAGCGATCGTTTTGGGTCCGTTGATCGTCTATTTTATCGGCTTCACAATCTACATGGCGTCCGACGCGTGGAACGAGATCTACGGAACGGGAGCGACGAACGGTTCCATGAGCGGTCGCAGTGGTCTACATTCCTTCACACAATTTTTCGTCCTCTCGTTTTACTCTCTCGCGGGATTGGCGAGCGCGGTCGCCGCGGCGGGATCGTTCACCTCGGAACGCGAGCGCGACACGTGGATCAGCCTGGCGGCGACGCCGCTCGAGCCGAAAGACGTCGTGTACGGCAAGATGCTCGGCGCGGCGTGGAGCGCTCGCTGGATCTGGCTGTTGATCGCGCTCACGCTGATTCCAGGAATGATTACATTCTCACTTTCATGGATCGGTGTGTTTTTAGCTCTATGCGAGTTTTGCGTTTATGTTTGGTTTATCGTCGCGTTGGGGACGTTCCTTTCGCTTCAATCGAAGACGACGTCGCGGGCGATGGGGCTGACGATCGGGTTGCTTGTTTTTATGAACGGCGGATATTTATTCTGTTGTGTTCCACTTTTTAGGAACGGCCCTCCCGACGAACTCGTCTTCACGGGATGCAGCCCCGCGGTGATTTTTTACACGTTGTTCCCCGCGGAAGGAGTCGATTATCAATATGTTCATCCTCGATTCAATCCCGCGGGTTTTTGCTTCATCTCGGTGATCGGTTACGGCGTCTTGGCGGCGATTCTCACCGCGACGTCTCTCCTCGCGTACGACCGCGCGTGCGATCGCCCGCGACGCGACGACGACGACCGACCGAGATCGACCCGATAACCGCTCAATTATTCATTTATCAAAGATACTTTTTATTTATTATCTCTTCGCGGCAATCGTTTAAGAAATTTTTCATACTCCAATAACGGCTCGTTGTCGAGAAAGCGGGGATCGGCTTCGACGCGAAACGGGACCGCGAGTTCCTCGGCGAGCAGGCCGGGGATCTCCGCGGCGGATTCGACGTGTTGGGCGATCGATTCGCGATGAAACGACCACGCGAGCGCCGCGAGCCGCCAATCGAGCGGTCCGTTCGCGAAATCGGCGGGCAAACGACGTTCGGGCGTGAATATTCGGATGTGTTCCTCCCATTGCGCGATCCGCGTCGCGACGTCGCCCGGTTGACTGAGCCAAAGGTTGCGATCGGCCTCGGTCGTCCTCGGTCCGCGATAACGGAGCCGGGAGTCGATCAATAACAGCAATCGCGTGAGATCTTGATCATTGGGACGATCGAGCCGCGCGATCAGATCGGCGTCGGCCGTTTGATCGAGCAGGTGAAATCGCTCGGCGAAATCGACGAGCGACTCGCCGATTCGATCGATCTCGGCGCGCGAAAGTTCGCCTCGCGGGCGCGATCGATCGGGGACCGCGGCGCGAAACTCGGGCCTTTTATTCGCGGTCTCGGGTCGACGCGATCGATAAACTAGAACAGCGAAGTATGTTATGAACAACACGGTGATCGCCGCGACGACCGCGCCGGCGACGATCGGGTCGACGAATCGCGTCCAACCTTTTGAGCGAGCCTCGGATACGATTGGAAGCGTTTCGGCGGCGAGGGCGCGACGATCGGCTTCGACCGCCGAGGCCGCCGCCGAGGCCGGCATCGCGACCAGATCGAAGCGAGCGCCGTCGCCGTGCGACCACGTGGAGAACGACGCCGAGCGACGAATGCGAAACGAAAGATTCCGCCAGATTTCTCGTACGAGATCGTCGATCGGTCGATCCGCGGAAACGATCACCCGCGATCCCGAGGCGATCGACGCGGCGATCGCTTTAACATTCATACATTTGATACTATCAGTGGACGCCGACGTGAAATCATCATAATCAAGGTTGATTTCAATTTCACCTTGCGGGAGTTCGGTCGTCGCGGCG
>JAKBCQ010000750.1 GCA_021807585.1 Planctomycetota bacterium
CGACAAATCGATCAACCGATGATTATGCATGCACGCATATACGTTCTTGCGCGACGATACAAGATTATGATCGGCGATCGGGCCGAGCATCACGCGATGATGTCGCGGATCACGCGGCCGCCGTTGATCGTCAAGCGCTCGTCGCGACCGTCGCGCGGGAACGTCAATTTGAGATGATCGAGCCCCATCGCATGCAGCATCGTCGCGTGCAAATCGTGAACATGCACTTTATTTTCAACGGCTCGGAGGCCGAATTCGTCGGTCGAGCCGAACGTCAGCCCCCCTTTAACTCCTCCTCCCGCGAACCAAACGGTGAATCCGTACGGATTGTGATCGCGACCGTCGCTCTTTTCGCTCATCGGCGTGCGGCCGAATTCGCCTCCCCAAACGACGAGCGTCGAATCGAGCAGGCCGCGGCGTTTGAGATCTTTGATCAATCCCGCGACGGGTCGATCGCTCCGTGCGCACAGTTTGGAGTGATTCCCCTCGATATCGCGGTGCGCGTCCCATTGGCTTCCCGACCCGCAATATAACTGGACGAACCGAACGCCCCGTTCGACGAGCCGGCGAGCCCTCAGGCACATCGCCGAAAAGTCTTTACAGCGCGGGTCGTCGAAGCCGTAAAGCCGCTTTGTTTCGGCGGATTCGCCCGCCAGATCGACCGCCTCGGGCGCCTCGGCCTGCATCCGATACGCCAGTTCGTAAGCCGCGATCCGTGCAGCGAGCCTCGTGTCATCAGGACGTGCTTGTGAGTGCGCGCGATCGAGATCGGTGACGAGATCGAGCTTGGCGCGCTGCCGAGCGTCGGTCACCCCCCGGGGGGGCTCAAGGTGCAGAATCGGCGCGCCGTCGCGGCGGAAGGGAGTTCCCTGGAACGTCGCCGGAAGCCAGCCGTTTCCCCAATTCCTCGGCCCTCCCACGGGCTCGGCGGCGTCGTTCATCACCACAAACGCGGGAAGGTTTTGATTGACGGTCCCCAGGCCGTAAGTCACCCACGATCCCAGGCTCGGCCGCCCCGCTAAAATGCTCCCCGTGTTCATCTGGCACACGCTGCCCACATGATTGAGGCCGTCCGCGGTGCACGACCGGACGACCGCGATTTCATCAACAATCTCGGCGATGTTTGGATACCAATCCGAAACCCATGTTCCGCTTTCGCCGAATTGCTTGAACGTCCGTTTGCTGGCGAGGAGCGTGTTTCCTCCCACCCCCATCGGCGTGAACACCTTGCCGAAACTCGCCGGCAACGGTTTGCCGGCGTTCTTCGTGAGCTCGGGCTTGGGATCGAAAAGATCGATATGGCTCGGCCCGCCTTCCATAAACAGAAAAATACAACTCTTCGCTTTAGGAGCGAAGTGCGACGCGCGAGCCGCAAGCGGACGAAGCGGGTCGATCGCGGGAACTTCGCCCCGAGCCGATGAAATCACGCCGTCGTCGGCCAAAAGAGCCGCGAGCGCGAGCCCGCCGAAACCGAGACCGCATCGCTCCAAAAACTCGCGCCGGCTCGAAACCCAATCGACGTGCGGTATGCTCATGCTCGATCCCCCTCGAAACCGCCCATTCGCCTACAATAATATAATCATCAATCGATACAAGGATCAATCACCGCGGTTTTCTCGATCAATCGCGGCGAATCGTCAATCGACGAAAACAAATTCATTTAAATTGATGATCGCGTGGCATAGATCGGCGAGAGCCGCGGCTCGCGAACGATCAAAACCCGCGGGTACGCCGTCGTCTCCGGTCGTCTTCTTCTCGCTCGCAACAAGATCGTGATCTCGCTTCAAAAACGCGATCGCTCGATCGAGTTCGCTCGCGTTCGGCTTTCGGCTAAACGTGTATTCATAAACCGTTTCGATCAATTCTTGATCGGTCGCCCGGGCGCCGCGTTCGCGCACGACGCGATCACTCAACCCCCGCGCCTGGTCGAACGTCCAATCCGAATTCAGCAGCATGAGAGCCTGCGGAGCGTTCACGCTCGTCAGCCGCTCGGGACACGTCACATTCGTATCGGGAGAATCGAAGGCGTCGAAAAGCGGCAATTTGAGATTCCGTTTCGCAAACACATAAACACTTCTGCGATTACGATCGGCCTCGCTCGTCGAAGCCTTCCAGCCCCCTCGCGGATTGATACCCGCGGGCAGTTCGGGATAAACGCTCGGCCCGCCGATCCGCAGATCAAGCTCGCCCGAAACCGCCAAGATCGCGTCCCGCACCGCCTCGGCCTCGATCCGCCGACGATTCATCCGGCCGAACAGCGTGTTGTCGGGATCGTCCTGAACCGTCTTCGGAGAACCGACCGACGATTGCCGATATGTCGCGCTCGTTACCATCAACCGATGCATCGCCTTGAGCCGATAACCGCGCGCGATCAGTTCGGTCGCGAGCCAATCGAGCAGCTCGGGATGTGTCGGCTCGGCGCCCTGCGTTCCAAAATCGCTCGCGGTCGCCACGATCCCCCTGCCGAAGTGATTCTGCCAAATCCGATTGACGATCACCCGCGCCGTCAGCGGATTGTCGCGTCGCGTAAGCCATTCGGCGAGCGCCCGCCTGCGACCCGAACTCTTACGCTCGGATTCGGTCGACGCCGATTTCTCTTGCTGATCTTTAACACATTCCGACACCTTTAAATCGGAACTTCCCGCGGAAAGAACCGAGAGAAATCCGGGAGGAACGACTTCGCCGGGGTTGAGCAAATTGCCTTTGAACAGCAAGTGGACCGCGGCGGGTTCGCCGCCGGGTTCGGTCATGCCGATCGCCGTCGGCAACCGCTCCGGCGCCTCCTTTCGAACCGATTCCATCTCCTTACGCCGTTCGGTCCATAACTTGCGGTCCGAATCGGACATCACCGCGGCGATCGCCTTCGGCTCGACCGACAAGATCG
>JAKBCQ010000751.1 GCA_021807585.1 Planctomycetota bacterium
TAGGGAGTCGTGTTGAAATAGACCGCGGTCTTGAGCTGATTGCTGGACGTATAAACCATACCCAGGAAATCGCTGTTGGGAGGTCCCGCGGCGGGGCCTTTGATGAACTCGCCGAACATCGCGGTGCTGCTCGTTCCGTCGATGAAATTCGCCATCCGGATCGGCGGATTCCAACCGGCGATCGAAGACGGACCGTTCAGTTGCGCCCAGTTTCCCGTCTTGGGAGAAAGGCCGACATTGATGGCGTAATTCGACGGTCCATTGTTCTTCTGAATCCCCTGGGGATAGCCGAATAGCGGAGTAGTAGGCTGTCCAGAATATCCGAAACCCGACGAGCCCGGCCAAGGATCGGACGGGCAGAGGAACGACGTGATGACCGTCGTTTGAGCCGTGCCCTGGATCGCTTGGTACGATCCCGAGCCCGTGCCCATCCAAAAGCCGCCATAAGCTCCATAGCTCATGTTGATCGCGTTATAAACAGCGGATTGATCCATGAACGGCAGGACTCGTGCGAGCGCCGAGAAGTTACCGACCTGCGATCCCGGAGGTTGTTGCATGCCCGGGCAGTTGATACAAACCTGATCGGACGGGGGCATAGACCCGTTGCTCGAATCGTAATTCGCGAGCGCAAGGCCGATTTGCTTGAGATTGTTGGTGCATTGGGCGCGGCGAGCGGCCTCGCGAGCCTGTTGCACGGCAGGGAGGAGCAACGCGATTAAAACCGCGATGATGGCGATGACCACCAGAAGCTCGATCAGGGTGAATCCAGAACGACGAACTCGCATAACGAGGGACCCTCCTCGATAAAGAATGAAAAGAAGACAACCACGACTACCATCGACGGCCGATCCCGCGATCCGCGGAAACAAACTGCCGATACCGCATGAATTCATGAAAAGACAGAGTGATCAATAAATCAATTGAATCAGCACGTCCTCAATGATTCGAGGCGAACAAAACAAAACCGACCGATGAGAATGATTCGGTTCTTGTCGTCCCAGATCACAATCGCGAATCGGCAATCGACTGATCTCACTTGGGCTCTTCTGCCTTGGTCGTTTCCTGCATCTGTTTATGGAGCGCAGTCCCTGATGTGGGATTTTTCATCTCCCCACCCGTGAATCGACCAGATTGTTGTTTCGCGTAGTCCTCCGAGGTCTTGGGCACGTCGGCAGGAACCACAACTTTGGCATCGGCTCCCTTGGGCATGTTCTCGCCCGCCTGGTCGCAACCGATCACGGTGATCGCTGAAGCGACCAGAGCACAGCCAAGAACCTTCTGAATTGTCGACTTCATTTCTTCGCGGCCTCTCGCAATGAGAAAATGTCCAAATACGTTTGCTACGTTCACCAGGAACAATAGCTTACGACTCAAGAACCCGCACGAGGGGCTTCTTGAAATCTTGGTTTGTTCAACTATTCGATCGCCGGACCTGGCGGTCCGAACAAATCCCGAGCACAACGGAGTGTCTTCATTCGCTCTTAGGGCATGAATTCCTCACGATCGAGCCATCGCACCATTGTATCGGAGTCGTCAAGATCCCGGTTCAATCTCGAACCGAAGTCTGATTGGATGAATTCTAGTAAAAGTTCCGGGGAAGGCAAGTGGCCTTGTTTCTAATTTGCATCATATCTCTAGGGATTCCAAACGGTTAGAGCTTACCTAAATCTTTCGTTATCGCGTCGCTTCGGGTTCCTCCGTGGGATTCAACACGGCGACTCCCTCCCCGTTCGGCGTTTCCATCAGTCCGTTTCGTGTGGTCGCTTTAAGCCGCGCCGGCATCAGCGCCATCTCGCGCTCGATATGCCGCACCCCCGCGAGCAACACGATCCCCGCAAGCGCCACCGCGGGGATCGTGATCAATAGCCCCGCCGCCATGTTTTCAGGCCGATGCGATCCTCCCACGGGAATCGTCGGGACGGCGCCGATCGACGCCAACATCCGACCAATCGTCGTTCGCATCGCGTCGCCATCACCATAAAGATCGGCCACCTTGCCGATCAACACCGGCGACCAGATATCCCCCAAAACATGAATCGCGAACACCGCGACCGCGTACGCCACCCCCCTCATGTTCGGCGGGGTCACGTTGGCGATGATCGCGTTACATGGACCCGTGTTCATAAACATAAAAAACTCGGCGATAAATATTCCTCCATAAATCCAAAAGATCGACGACGATAATATCCCCACCGCCATAAACGGAATCGCGATGAGCATCGCAAGCCCTGGAATGATGAACAACGCCCTGGGATTGGTCCGAGACATCGAATCCGCCAGCTTGCCGCCGAACGTCATCCCCAAGATCGCCGCGAGCGCCGTCGCCGCGCCCAGATAGAAATTCGCCTTCACCTCGGGAACGCCGCGCGTCGCCGATAAAAACTTCGGCATCCAGACCGAAAGACCTCCGATCGCGAACGTATACGCCGCCATCCCGAACACCGAATACGTATATGATGAATTAACAAGCATGTCTTTATAATCCGCCGAGGTCGGTCGCGTTCGTTCGTGCGCCTTGAGGCGATCGGTTTCGAGCCCCTCGCTCGCGCCTCGAACGGGCTCGCGGATCCAAAACGCGGTGAGCGCGACCAAAAACCCGGGCGCCCCGACTAAAAAGAACGGCGCACGCCAGCTTCCGGTCATCGCCTCGATCTTCGCTCCCAGCATCAACCCCAACGCCGCGCCGATCGGCATCGCCAAATAAAACGCCGACATCACCCGCGATCGTCGCTCGCGCGAGTAAAGATCCATCAGCAAAGTCGGCGCGATCACGCCGTAAGTCGCCTCGCCGATCCCCAAGAAAGCCCGCGCCACGAGGACATGACGGAAACTCCCGGCGAGCCCCGTGCCGACCGTCGCCAAGCTCCAGATCCCGACACCCAAA
>JAKBCQ010000752.1 GCA_021807585.1 Planctomycetota bacterium
GAGTTCCCAGACGACGTCGGCGCCCCCTCCCAAAAGCATCTCCGCGGCGCGATCAAGCCGCTCCATCCCCTCGCGATTGCGCCCCTCGAGATAATGCGCGCATCCCTCGGAAAGCTTGGCCATTCCCGTAACATGACGATCGCCGATCCGCTCGGCGAGCGCCGCCGATGCCGCGATCAACCGCTCGGTCCGACGCCGTGCCGGTTTCCCTTGACACGCCGAATGAACCCCCTCCCACGATAGCGCCAAAGCCACCCGCGCAGGCTCGCCGGCCTTGAGCGCCAAATTCAAACTTTTCGTTTGAAAATAAGAACCCTGAATCACGTCCACCACGCTCACGCCGATCGCAACCGACCGCGAAGCGTCGATCCGCGCCAGCACCGCAGCGTCGATCGAATCCCCAGGACGTTCCTTAAAACCAATCCCGCGCAATCTTAACAACATTCGTTCAACCAAAAGCATCCGCAACGATTGCGTCGGCCCCGAGGGACGCTTGATCGCCACGCGGTCGAGTACGTCGCGAAACGCCGCGAGACCCTGATCAATATGCCCGCTCACCAGATATTGATGACCGGCGCGACGCTGCAATTCGAGCGTCGCATTGGCGTCGGCATATTCCATCGCGCGTTGATACGCTTGCGCCGAATCGAACCCCCGGCCGTCGTTCGCCAGCGCGTCTCCCAGGCCGATCCAAAGCGCACGACGACCGTCGTTCGAGGCGTCTTCGGGTAAACGATCGAGCGCCTCTCGATATAACTTCGCGGCGCGGTCGAAAGCCAACGTCCGTGAAGCCTCGGCCGCCGCCGCGACAAAATATTCACCCGCTCTCGTCCGATCGCCCGAGCGATCAAAATGAACCGCGAGCGTCTCGGTATCGGCCTTCCCCGTCGCCTCGAGCTCGCGCGCCAACGCCTGATGACGCGACTTCAACGTGCCGGCGTCAAGATGATCGACGATCGTTTCTCGAATCCGATCGTGATACGTCTCAACGTCGTCGAGCGATCCCGGACCCGTCCCCCGCGCCAGATGCATCGAACGCAAAAGCGCCAGCGCCGCGAACCCCTCCGCGCCGACCCCCGCGGCGCGACACGCGACCGCCTGACGCACCGGCTTCCCAGCCACCGCTAGCGTCTCCAACAACAACCGTGCGTCCCGCGGCAGCCGCGCCGCGCGACGCCATAACACCTCGTCAAGGTGAATCGCGCCCCCGGTCAGCGCCAAACTTTCGGTAAACTCCCCCCCGCCGCTTAAAAACTGCATCAATTCATAAACAAAATAGGGATTTCCACGTGATTCTTTGGCGATCATATTCGCGAGCGATTGCGCAGGCTCGTCGTCGCGATCGAGCAACCGGAGAACAAGCTCCCGCGCCTCGGCGGGCTCGAGCGCGTCGACCGCCGCGTCGCGCCGATTCGGCAACGCTTGAGCATCCTCCGAATCCAGCATCGTTTGAAGAAAAACGCTCGAATCGCGATCCTCACGCCGAAAACAACATAAAAGCATCAATGCGGGAGGATCGGGGGGGCCGAGAAGTTCAAGAAGGAGCGCGGCGCTATCGCGATCGCCCCATTGGACGTCGTCGATCGCAATCACCAGCGGCTTCCGATCGCCGATCCGCGCCAACAGCTCGCGCAACGCGGCGAACGCGCGACGCCTCAACTCCTGCACGTCCACCATGTCGACGCCCCGCTTCGGCGCCTCCGCGATCGCATCGACCCGACGCAACACCGGAAAAATCCGCCCCAACGCCGCGACGTCGCGCGGCAACAACGCCTCGGTCTCGAGCCGACTCAGCCGCCGCAAATACCGGCTCAGCGAATCGACGACCGCGTCAAGCGCCTTATACGCCACCGACTCCTGCTCAAAACATCGCCCCATCAATACCACCGCGTCGCCGCGCTCGCGCAATCCATCGACGAATCGATTCATCAATGCTGATTTACCCGACCCCGATCTCCCCCCCATGAAAACCGTCGTCGGACTCCCCTCCGCGGCGCACCCGAACGCCTCCGCCAGCTCGTTCAATTGCCTCTCTCTCCCCACAAACAAAGCGCCCCGCCGCGCACCGCCGATCGCCGTCGTCGCCTCGGTACCCGCGCCCCCCAGCCGACGGATAATCTCCTCCCCCGTCGGACGGACGTCTGGATCATGTCGGAGAATGTCGATACAAAGCGCAAGAAGATCCGCGGGAGCGTTGGGAGCGAGCGCTTCGGGCCGCGGCGGCTCGGCAAGTTGTTTCGCCAGAACCACCTGCAACCGATCCCCGGCAAACGGCAACTCCCCCGTCAATGCGCGATAAAGCATCACCCCCACCGAATACCAATCGCTCGCCGCCGAAAGCTTTTTCCCCCCGGCTTGCTCGGGAGACATATAAGCAACAGTTCCGACAATAAATCCTTCCGACGTATGTCCGCCTTCCCGATCCTCAAGATGCGTCGTCAGGCCGAAATCGAGCAAAACCACGCGTCCTTTATTCGTCACCAGAACGTTCGAGGGCTTGATGTCGCGGTGCAGCATCCCCAGCGCATGGAGCGCGTCGAGCGCCTCGGCAAGCTGCCTGAGCGCGGCGCGGAGGCGGATCGGATGAGGCTCGGGGATCGTCCGTTGATGCGCATCGGCGTCGACCGGTTTCGGCGGCTTGATCGTCTCGGTGACCCCTTCCTGTTCGGTCGGCGCCGAGGATCGCTCGCTCTCCTCGTGCGATCGGAAATCGGCATGCGTCTGATGAATCGATTCGGTGATCTCTTCAGAAAGCGCCGGGGTCATCTCGTGGGTTCGCGTCATGCCGAGCCAGAGTTCGAGATCGGTCATCGATTTCCATTCGGAATCGACGTTGGGGTCGTCGGCGGGAAGAACGACGTCGGGGCAAACGTAACGGATGAAA
>JAKBCQ010000014.1 GCA_021807585.1 Planctomycetota bacterium
GCGGGTTCCGTTTCGTTTAACGATTATTTATTCGATAAGGATCAACACGCGTGCAGCTCGGAGTCGTGATCGGATCGGCGACGTCGACCGTAAAGCATCAGACGTTCCAGGGGGAACGTTTGCTCGTCGTCCAATTGCTCACGAGCGACGGCGGCGACGACGGCGAACCCGTGCTCGCGTTCGATCGGCTCGGGGCGGGGAGGGGGGAGACCGTTCTGCTCACCAACGACGGCAAGATTCTCCAAGAGATGATCGGTCGCGACACCCCCGGTCGCTGGAGCGTTTTGGGACTTCCTAACACATGATCAATCTCAGTTGCATAACCGCGAGTCTCGAAATCGGTCGATCGCTTCGATCCCTTGATATCGTTTTGACGGCTTTATGGGAGCGTTTTCGATGAGGATCGCCGAGGTGATCGGCAAGGTCGTTTTGTCGCGGGCGCATCCCTCGCTTAAGGGGGCTCGGTTCGTGATCGCGGCGCCGATGCCCAGGGAGGCTCTCGTCGCCGGGTCGCCCCGCCGCGGCGAAGAGGTGATCGCCTACGACGACCTCGGTGCGAGCCCCGGCGACCGGATCGGGCTGAGCGAGGGAGGCGAAGCCGCGAACCCGTTCGGCAAAGACGTGAAACCCGTCGACGCGTACTGCGCGTGTCTGATCGATCATATTCATTGTTCATAATACATAAGAGATCACAGGAGAACGTCGGTATGAGCGCCAATGGAACTTTGATGAGCGAATGGAAGCTGCGCGAGCGGATGTGCGAGATCGGCAGACGCGTTTACGCCAAGGGTTTCGCCGCGGCGAACGACGGCAACATCTCGATGCGACTCGGTGAAAATCGCGTCTTGTGCACCCCCACGCGGGTATCGAAAGGGTTTATGAAGCCCGACGATCTCTGCATCGTCGATCTCGAGGGGAATCAGCTCGCGGGAACGCGAAAACGGTCGAGCGAGATTCTCCTTCACTTGTCGATTCTCAAAGCGCGACCCGACGTCAATTCGTGCGTTCATTGTCATCCCCCTCACGCGACGGCGTTCGCCGTGGCGCACGAGCCGATCCCCAAGTGCACGATGCCCGAGTTCGAGGTCTTCCTCGGCGAGGTGGCGATCACCCCTTACGAAACCCCTGGTACACAGGCGTTCGCGAACACCGTGCTGCCTTACATCAAAGATACCGATACGATCATCCTCGCGAATCACGGGACGATCACCGCGGGAGTCGACCTCGAAGACGCGTATTTCAAAACCGAGATCATCGACGCCTACTGCCGCATCTTGATCCTCACCAAACAGCTTGGTCGAGTGAATTATTACTCGGATGAAAAAGCCGCCGAGCTGATCAAAATCAAGCCTGGTCTCGGCATTCGCGACGCGCGGCTCGAACGCGGGCTCGAAAATTGCGACCTCTGCGGCAACAGCCTGTTTCGCGAGGGGTATTCCGATTTCAAACCCGAGCCGCACGCGTTCATTCCCGCCAAATATCAAGATCAACAGCGATCGACGGGGTCGGCTCATGCCGATCAAGCGGCCGGCGGAGACGTCGAATCGCTCGTCGCGGCGATCACCGATCAGGTGATGCGGGCGCTCGCGGGCGTTCCGGCTTGACGATCCAACCGCTCATTCATTTTTAAGGATCTGAAGATATGAAAGTAAGCATCATCGGCGGCGGAGGGCTCGTCGGATCGTGCGCGGCGTTTGCGCTTCAGTGCGGCGCGGTGGCGAGCGAAATCGCTCTCATCGATATCGGCGCCGATCTTTGTCGAGGCCAGGCGCTCGACCTGCTCCACGGCGCCGCGCTCGTCGCCGATCAAAAAATCTATTCGTCGGGATATGAAGAGATCCCGACAAGCGACGTCGTCGTGATCACCGCGGGGTTGCGCCGCAAGCCCGACGAGAGCCGACTCGATCTGATCAATCGCAACGTCGCGTTGTTTCTGGGTATTCTTGAGCAAATTCATAAGGCGGGGCTCAAGAATGACGCGGTGATTCTCGTCGTCTCGAATCCGGTCGACGTTTTAACGTATCTCGCGGCCAAAAAACTGCCGATCCCTCTTACGCAAGTCATTGGGCTTGGGACGCAGCTCGACACGGCTCGGTTTCGCGGGATCATCGCGGAGGCGCTCGACGCCCCCCCGACGCAGGTGAACGCTCTCATTCTGGGCGAGCACGGCGACAGCATGGTTCCGATCTGGTCGTCGGCGCAAATCGCGGGGCTTCCGCTCGACAAATATCCGGGTTGGTCGCGCACGCTCGCCGACACGCTCTTTCAAAAGACGAAGGGAAGCGGCGCCGAGGTGATCAAGCTCAAAGGAGGCGCGGGCTTCGCCGTCGGGATCGCGATTCGCGATGTCGTCCACGCGATCGCGCTCGATCTCAAACGAATCCTCCCCGTCTCGTCGCTCGTGTTGGGAACTTACGGAATCCGAGACGTGAGCCTCTCGGTTCCCACGGTCGTCGGCCGAGCGGGGGTCGTGAAACACCTGGAAATCGAGCTTTGGCCCGCCGAGATCGCCGCGCTCCGGCGATCGGCCGAAACGCTCAAACAAACGATCGCTCAGGTGCTCGGTTCCGACGGCGCTAACGCACAGGCAAAATCAAATATCTCAGCGTCTTCGACGAACGGATCGGCCGCGGCGGCGAGCCCGAAAAGCTCGTCGAACTCAAAGCCCGCGGGATCGGTGCGGGTGACGACGAGTTCCGCGGGAAGTTCGAGTTCTCGAGTGACGATCTCGGGACGCGGAGGAAACGGCCGCAATGGATAAATCGCTCGACCGAAAATTGGCGCTCATCGACGCCGACCCGAACTGTCGCGAGTTCATCCTTGCCGACGCCAAAGACGGCGACATGGCCTTCGGCCTGGGCGCTCCGGGAAAATCCCCTGAATCGCTCGGCGGCGAGGCTCGCTTCAAAACTCTCGAGGATTATCGCGAGAACATCCGCGCGATCACCCGCCAGGGATTTGTCGATATCATGTTGATGTCGGCTTATAACAATCATGCGCTCACGATTGAAGAACGTTTGTTCGAACAATCACACGTAACTCCCGCGGTCCGCGCCAACGATACGACCGACATTCACCTGGCGCGCGGATCGCGGTATTCTTCGAGCCCCTCGCGTCCGTTCCGCTCGGCGACGATTGATCATATCCAATGCGGACACGAAGATTGCGCCGACCAAGAACGCTCGCTGGGGGCGAACCTGGGGCTTTATAGCGTCACCTTCAACAACGATCTCGATCGCGACCAGGAAACGCTCGAACGCTTTCATGAATTCCGCATCGAGGCCGAACGCAAAGGCTTTCGCTATTTTCTCGAGGTGTTCGATCCCAACATTCCGGGCGCGGTCGCTCCCGATCTTTTGCCTGGTTATATCAATGATATGATCACGCGCATGCTCGCCGGTGTCGCCCCCGCGGGACGTCCCCAATTCCTCAAGATGGTGTATCACGGACCGCGGGCGATGGAAGAATTGTTTCGTTTTGATCCCAAACTTGTGATCGGTATTTTGGGAGGCGCTTCGGGGACGACGCTCGACGCGTTCCAACTCCTCTACGACGCTCAGAAATACGGGGCGAAGGTTGCGCTCTTCGGCCGAAAGATCAACAACGCCGAAAATCAGCTCGCGTTCGTCCACTTCCTTCGCCTGATCGTCGACGGAGTGATCGGCCCGGTCGACGCCGTCAAGGCGTACCACGCGGTGCTTTCCAAACTGGGCGTACGCCCGCATCGATCGCTCGAAGACGACCTCAAACATCAATCGGCTTCGATGAGCTACGGATCGTCTTCGACCTCGGTCGTCGCTCAAAAAAATGAATCCGCTTCATCGTCGGTTTCACAAGCGAGCGCGAATGGATCGATCGCAACCCGATCGACGTCGGCCGAGCCGGGAAACGAATCATCAACGCATGCGTGCCGATGCCACGAAAAGCATGCGAACGAACCTTCATCAAACGGGTCGGTCGTCTCGGCCTCCGCGGGATCGATCTTGTTCGCTCCACGCGTGACGCAAAGCGCGTCGCGCGCCTTTCAGCCGAGCGTCGAGGCCGTTTCGGCGGGTTCCGAGCGAACGTATCCGACCCTCCCCGACGGCAGGCCCGATTTCGCCAAAATGAACCCGTCCCAGAGGCTCTCGTATCACCGCAAGCGACTGGGACTGGGGTCTTAATCAAACATCCATAACAGAGACGATTTCCAACACGTGTTGGAACACCGTGCTCTGGAATCAGAACAGATCGAAAACCGACATTGCGTCTTCCTTGGGAAGAGGCTTGCGGGGGAATCGTACGTTCATCGTCGAGGCGTTATAAACGAACGTCGCCATGATGACCGACGCCTGCTTGAGATCGTCTTCCTGAATGCGATCGAACACATCCTGGTTCGAATGGTGCGTGCGCGCGTTGTATTCGATCTCGTCCTGGATGAATTGGAAGCCGGGAAGACCGATCGCGTCGAACGAGAGGTGATCGGTTCCCCCTGTATCCGAGATCGCCAGCGTGCTCGCCCCCATGTCGGCGAACGGCTTGAGCCATTCGCGGAAGATCGGCCGAGCCGCCTCGTTCCCCTGGAGATAAACGCCCCTGATCTTTCCCGTGCCGTTATCGAGATTGAAATAGACCGAGAGCTTTTCATGTTCAGGTTTAATCTCGAGCGACGGGAGGGGTTTATCCCCCGAGACGAGCCGAACGAAATTGATCAGCTTTTTCTCGTGAATCGATCCGAAATGTTCTTTTACGTAAGCACGTGATCCATAAAGCCCCTGTTCCTCGCCCGACCAAAGCGCGACGCGGATCGTACGTCGCGGCTTGAGACCCGAGGCCTTGATGATCCTCGCGGCCTCCATCGCGACCGAGATCCCCGCGCCGTTGTCGGTCGCCCCCGTTCCCGAATGCCAAGAATCCATATGCCCTCCCAACATCACGATCTCATCTTTGAGATCGGTTCCGGGAATCTCGGCGATCGTGTTGTACGCCATGGCGTCTGAATCTTCGTACGAGACATCAATATCAACCGACATTTTCAGGCTTTCACCCTGTTGGATCATCCGGACAAGTCGATTGTAATGTTCGGTCGCCATCACGATTTGGGGAACGATCGCGGGGGCGTTTTTTTGCCAGGGACGGGGACGCGATCCGGGAGCGGTCGACGGGGGAGCGGGGACGGTCGCCGAGTCGACGAAGAGCGTGCCGCCGTCGCCGATCGAGCTGGGATCGATCAATAAAGCCGGCGATTCGGCCGCCAAGAACGCGACTTTCTTCGCCTGAAGCTGACGCGCAAGATATCTGGGATTGTTACGGATGTTCCGTCGGTTGATGTTATTGCGCCCTTCACGTTCTTGATCGTCGGCCAGCTTGAGGAGTTCGGAGTCGGTCTTGCGTTTGCCTTCGGGCTCAAAATGCGCCTTAAGCGTTCTGGGCTGACCCGTGAGGACGATCGCGCCGCTGAGCTTGCCGTGATATTTGGCGAAATCGGCCTCGGTTTTGGCGTCGAAGTAAACGACGGGGGCGTTGTCGAGCTTGACTCCGGGCGACCACGCTCGCGGATACGCGATCAACGGGATGCATTGCGGATCGACGACCTGAGCCGAGAATCGTTTGAGCGTCCAGCCCCTGCCGAACGGCCCCCACGCCTCGAGGTGAGCGTTCGAGAGCCCCCATTCAACCATCTTGTCGCGCGTCCACTGATTGGCGCGTTTGAGATTGGCGGATCCCGTGAGCCTGGGACCGATCACGTCGGTTAGATAACTAAGCGTTTTCATCACTTGAGAACGTTTGAGCCCCTCGTCCTTGATCCGAGCCACGGCTTCGATATTGGACGTCGCCGACGGCAAGGGCGTCACGTGAGACGGCTCACTTAATAAGATGTAGCTCGATTCGCTTTTTTGAACGCGCAACCGGCTCGGATTCTCGGGCGCGGCGGTTTGCGCCGAAAGCGAGCTCGCCGCCAGGCCCAAAAGACACGCGATCCGCGCCGCGGCGATCGGCAAACAGGCCGAACGAATTCGAATCATCGATGACGATCTCCCATTGTTATACAATTGAACATCTTTGATCATGCGACGCGGACGGAGGCGTCCGAGCGGGAGAGAGCCGACGACGCGAGGTCGTTTTAAGGAAATCAGCGTCGATCGCGGGAGAATCGCCCCGACGCGTCCGAGTCGTACGATCAGCTTACTTGTTTTCAACGCGCAAACCAACTATTCTGCTAATCGGCGTGCGATTTCGGGTCCAAGAGAATCGCGCGTCGTTCGTTATCGATTCCCTCAACCTTAAGCTCATAAAGGGACTTGCGCCATGGCGAAAGAGTCCAAAATCCGGGTCGCGATCGTCGGTTTAGGCTTCGGCGCCGAATTCATTCCGATCTACCAAAATCACCCCGACGCCGAGATGTACGCGATCTGTCGCCGCTCGCGGAAGGACCTGGAGGAATGCGGCGACCGCTGGGGAATCAAGGCTCGTTACACGTCGTTTGAAGACATGCTTAAAGATCCGAACGTCGACGCCGTGCACATCAATTCGCCGATCCAGGATCACGCTTCGCAATCGCTCGCGGCGCTCAAGGCGGGCAAGCACGTCGCGTGCACCGTCCCGATGGCCACCTCGATCGAAGATTGCCGAGCGATCGTCGAGGCCCGCCGCGCCGCCGATAAAATTTATATGATGATGGAAACCGTCGTCTACAGCCGCGAATACCTCTTCGTCAAACATTTGTACGAAGAAGGGACGATCGGACGGATTCAGTTCCTTCGCGGCTCGCACCAGCAAGAAATGGCGGGTTGGCCGGGCTATTGGGAGGGGCTGCCGCCGATGCATTACGCGACGCACTGCGTCAGTCCGTGCCTCGCCTTGCCCGGTAAATTGGCCGAACACGTCGTTTGTCACGGGTCGGGCAAGATCAGCGATTCGCTCACATCCAAATACGGCTCTCCGTTCGCGATCGAAACCGCGACGCTGAAGCTCAAAGATTCCAACCTCGCCGCCGAGGTCACGCGAAGCCTGTTTGAAACGGCGCGGCAATATCGCGAAAGTTTTGACGTTTACGGCGATAAGGCGAGCTTCGAGTGGCAGCAGATCGAAGGCGAAGAACCCGTTCTGCACAAAGGAGAGATCCCCGAGCGCGTTCACGTTCCCGATTTCGCGCACCTGCTCCCCGAGCCGATCCGTCGCTTCACCACGAAGGGCGTTTACAACGTCGAAGACGAGCAGCACCTCTCGTTCATTCAGGGGGGCGGGCACGGGGGATCGCATCCTCATCTCGCGCACGCGTGGCTTTCGGCGATCAAAGGCGATCGTCCCGCGCTCCCCGACGCCGAAACCTCGGCGAATTGGACGATGGTGGGAATCTGCGCGCACCAATCGGCGATGAAAAACGGTGAGAAAATGCTGATTCCAACGCTTTAATTCGAGCCGCGAACTCCCTCGACCGCGCCGCCATTCCGGCCGATCCGATCTCAAACGCGGCGCGGGAGATTTCGTAGCTCGATTTCCGCTCATATCAAATCGTTGAATCGTCGACGATTCGCGAGCCGATGAGACCGCCGCGAATCGTCGATTACTAATCATAAAATGTGTGAATTCGTAGATAGATCGAACCCCTTCGCCGCCGGATCAAGGCGAATCGGTGCGAATCCTCGGCCGAGGCGGCGGTTTCATCCCCGCTCCCAGGTAAAAGCCGGGCTGAGTCGGTTGGTTGTAGCCGACGTTTTGCCACGCGACGCTCAACCGATATTGCGGATCATGCATCAACGTGTATAACCGAAGATCGGTCGGAATCGTCGTCGTGTAAATGCGTAGTTCGTTGTTATTTTTATTACGCCAAATTATCTCTTCACGCCAGTCTCCCAAAATATCGGCGCAGAGGCAGGGGGTCGATTTACTGCCGTTGTTCGAGGTGCAAGCGGGATCGGTCAGGAGAGTCGATTCGGTCGCGTCGTTCCAGTTCCATTTCGTCACACGGTTCGAGTTCAAAAGCTCGCGCAACGCGTCGCCGTCCCACCAGACGCCGAAATTGCACGATCGCGGTTTGCTTTCCGAAACGATTTCTCCCTTAACATTCCAAACCCCGGTCAATCCGGCCCCCGAGGCCCACATCTCGTATCCCGGATGACGCGGATCGATATCGAACGCCGCGCCCCGACCGACGTCGGGGCTTTGCTTCCCCCAAATGAGCTTCCCCGTTCGCGCGTCGCGGAATTCGGCGCCGTTGGGATGCCTGGGCCGCTCGTGAATATCAAACACCTCAAGCCCGGGTCGCGCGGGGTCGATGTCGGAAAGATGAAGCGCGTCGCCGTGCCCCCAACCCGTCGAATAAAGCCCCTTGCCGTTATCATCAATACAGCATGCTCCGTACACAATTTCATCCTTGCCGTCGCCGTCGACGTCGCCGACGCTCAAATTATGATTCCCCTGACCGCGATAATTCGTACCGACCCGACCTAACTTATCGGTATCAAATGTCCACACATGAGATAACCTGCCCGCACGCCAGTTGAACGCGGCGAGAACCGTCCGTGTGTAATAACCGCGGCACATCACGATGCTCGGCCGTTCGCCGTCGAGATACGCGACACACGCGAGGAAGCGATCGACTCGATTGCCGTAGCCGTCCCCCCAGTCCGAAACCCTGCCTCGCGGCGGGATGTAAGGAGTCGTCGCGAGCGCCTTCCCCGTTAATCCGTCGAACACTGTAAGGAATTCGGGACCGTCGAGCACGTATCCCGCGGGATTGCGGTAATCGGCTTGGGGATCTCCCAGAATAACACCCGCGCCGTCGACCGTACCGTCGGCCGTTTTACAAACGACCTCGGCCTTGCCGTCGCCGTCAAAATCATAAACCAAAAATTGCGTGTAATGCGCGCCTTCGCGTATATTTTTACCTAGGTTGATCCGCCAAAGATGCGTACCGTCGAGCTTGTAGGCGTCGAGGATCGGCTCGCCCGTCGCGCCTTTTTGCGAATTGTCGCGTCCCTTCAACGTTTGATGAAGCACGAACTCGTATTCGCCGTCGCCGTCGAGATCCCCCGGAGCAATATCGTTCGGCTCGTAGCCCGCGGGGGTTCGTAGCGGTATCGATAAATATTGATTCTTATTTCCCGGCTTGATCGTGAACGTCCCGCTCGGATCAAGTTCTTTGCCTTCGACGATGGGACGTACAAAATATGTGTTCTCGTGCGTGAGATCGGCGGATGAATCGACGAACGATGTCGCGTTTGTGATCGGCGATTCGTTAAGCTTCTTCGGCGAATCGTTCGCGGGCTTGCGATATACGTTGAAGGCGATCGCGTCGGGATCGGTTCCCAGCAGCCGCCATGATAGGAAAACCTTGCCCGAATCTTCTGGAATCGCGACGACTCCGCGTCCGAGCCGTTCCATAAACCGGCCCTCGCCGGCCGATACGCTCGCAGTTAATCCGCATGCGAAAGCGAGCACGATCGAACCGAAAAACGCGGCCCCACCGATCATCGAACGGATCATGGGATCGATTCCCGCCGGATTTCAACCAAACGGATCGCACGAAACGGCCGAGTCTCGTCCATCAATACAAGCCGTCGAACAGATCTTAACAATCCGGCGCACAGAGATGCAAAAAGAATCTTAAAGAACTCGACGATCGGGGGCGCGTCGGATTCGATCGATCTTAAATCATGAAGCTAATATTTATTATCTTGATATACGCATTCTAGTATCTAGAGTTTGGATCGCGATTCTCCGGGGATGGTGCGATTGACGGGTTTTCGACCCAGGAGGAATCGCGCGAGCGCGCCCGCGGGGAGATCGGGCTTGAGCAGTCGGCGCGCCCTGCCGAGGTCGTCGAGGACGCCTTCCGCCGCCAAATATCCGCTCCGAACCGCGCCTTCCATCGTTGCGGGCCAGCCCGTATCGGTCCAATCGCCCGCGAAGAAGAGGCCGTCGACCGCGGTTCGCTGAGGAGGTCGGAGCGCTTCGATACCGGGACGAACCGCGAACGTCGCTCCGTGCTCGATCACGACTCGATACCGCTTGAGACTCGCCCCGGAGGCTTCGGGCCAAAGTTCGCTCAATTCTTGAAGCACAAGATCTTTGATTGATTCATTATCGCGACCGACGAGATCGTACGACGCGCTGATCACTACCTGCAAATACTGCCCGGCGGGCTCGCGACCTTGCAGTTCGGTATGATTGAACACCCATTGAATCGTTTTACCGACGATCGCAGCGTGGGCGAACGGAAAGACGGGTTTATCAAACCACAAATGAACGCCCGTAATCGGCGAAGCCTCGATCGATTCGATCGATTTGGGAGCGGGGGAGTTTCCGTTCGCGTCGGCTTGAAACATGTCGGCGATTCGATCGAACGGGACGGATACGATCACGAAATCGGCCTCAAGGCGTTCTCCAGAACGTAGAATCACGCTTTGTACCGATGACTCGTGATCGATCTCAACGCGTTTGACGCCCGTTTTGAGCCGAACCTCGACCCCTCTGCGCGCCAGCCATTCCTCCATCCTCACTCCGTAAATTTCACCGAGGGGCGCCGCGGGGATATCGAGCGCGTAGCCTTGTCGATTTTCGAGAAACCCCTCAAAAAACACTTTCCTGGCGTGGAATATATCCATCCGATCGAGCCGTTCGTTGAGCGCCGAGACGAGCACCGAGCCCCAAAACCGTTCAATCGTCCGGTCGTTTTGCGCATGTCTTTTGAGCCAGGATTCAAACGTTTCTCCCGGCTTACCCGCGGCGTCGAACCGTAATCGCGCCATGCCGTAAGCGATTCTTAATTTATCCAGGAATGTTAAGAACGAAAGCTTGAGCATACTTGCCGTTAAATGAAACGGCGCGGGAATGCGCCCCGCGCTCATCTTGGAAACGCGGCCGTCGGGCCCCACGAAGACGATGACGGGATCGCGTTTGAACAGATCGGCGACGCCCACTCGCTCGCAAAAATCGATCAGATTCACACAGCAAGCCATACCGACATGTTGGCAATTATCGACAAGCTCTCCCGACGCGGGGTCGACGAACGATCCGGCTCTCCCTCCCAGCCTGGGTCGGCTTTCGAGCAGCGTGATCTGGAGATCGTGACCGGTAAGCGCCGCGGCGGCGGCGAGCCCCGCGAGGCCTCCCCCCACGATCACAACGCGAGGAGGCGCGGGACGATCAAAGTTGACGGACGTAGGTAAGTGAGTAACCGTTTTCATCCGAATTCGGGCTCCGCGGCGGTTTGGACGCGTTGGAACCGAGTCCCCAGCGATCGTGCCAGGATCAGCAGCTTGCGTCCGCGAGAAAGCGAGATCTTTCCCTTGAGAACTTCGTAATCGCGCGCCCGGATTTCGTCGAGCAACGCCCGATAAACCCCCGAGATCGCCCGCAAAATCGGCCTGCCGACGGGGTCGACGAACCGGTCGAGCCCGCGCGCGCGTTCATAATAGCTGTAGGCGCGATCGGCCTCAAACGCGAAAAGCGAACGCGCCTTATCTCCCGGCCGATCGCCGCGCAGCTCGTCGACCGAAACGCCGAATCGATCGAGATCGTCGGCGGGTAAATAAACGCGGCCGCGGTCGGCGTCCTCGCGCACGTCGCGAAGGATGTTCGTCAACTGGAGCGCGATTCCGCACGCCTCGGCTCGGCGGATCGCCGAATCCCCCGTTCGATCAAAACCCCAAACATACAAGCACGCGATCCCGACGACCGACGCGACATGATAACAGTAATCATAAAGATCATCAAATGTTTGATATTTACGACGATCGACGTCCATTCGCACGCCTTTGATCGTCGCGGCGAGGAGATCGGCCGGCATTTGATGCCGAGCGATACAATCGGCGAGGGCGAATCGTCCCGGCCAAGAGCCCTCGAATCTCCCGGTCGCGGTCGACGTTAATTCGTGCGACCACGCGTCGAGCGCCGCGCGCTTGGCGTCGTCGTCGCCTTCGTCGTCGGCGATGTCGTCGGTTTTACGCATAAAAGCATACAGAGCGCACATCCCGCGCCTTTTCTCGGGGGGGAGCAGCCAGAACGTCGGATAAAAATTGCGCGCCTCCCGCCGGGCGACTCCGACGCAATGGCGATAACTCGCTTTCAATTCGCGATTCACGCCCGCTCCCCCGTTCGACTCGAAGCGACTCGCACGCAATCGTCGCGGATCTCCAAACGCCGAATCGGTCGCGGCTCGATACCAACAATCGCTTTTATGATTAAATATAACTTATCCATTTTGGACAACCGAGGGCGTTCCGTCAAAACGTCAAAGCCCGAGCGTTCGATCGCGTGCAAAATCGCCGATCCGCCGCGATTGAACAAATCGACCGCGAGCCGGAATCGTCCCTTGAGCCTGGGAATAAGCTCGCGTCCTTGTATCAGCATACATCGGGCTCGATCGACCTCGAACGCGAGGAGTTCGGCGAACGCGGGGGTGAACTTCAGCGCCTTGAGTTCTTCTTCGGAAACCCCGAATCGGACGCGATCGTCGCGCGGGAGGTAAATCCGTCCGATCGCCAGGTCGCGAGCGACGTCCTGCCAAAAATTCGCCAATTGGAGCGCCGAACATGTGAGATCCGAAAGCCGCGCGTTTTCGTCGTTGAAAACGCCCC
>JAKBCQ010000753.1 GCA_021807585.1 Planctomycetota bacterium
AACAATCATAATCTCGCGCCAGCATTTCATTACGCGCAAGAATCGCGCAATCCCCCGATCCGTGGATGATCGGCAAAACGCGAATCTTGGGCGAAATCGTTAAAAAATCGTCGGCCGAGGGACGTACGTCGCGGGTCATCGATCGTCCTCCTCGTCGTCGTCTTCAAACCGATCGGGATGCAACGGATCGTCGGGATCGAAATAAACGTCCCCCAAACCCATCGGCGAAAATTGATCGCCGAGCGACCGCCGTTTCCGAGCCGCGAGATCCTCAAGATCGAGCGCCTCTTGACCCAGCACGCACTCGAGCGACTCGCGCCACGCGGCGTCCTTCGCCAACGGATGACGCGGATCTTGTGCCATCCGCTTGATCGCATACCGCAAAATCGAAATCCCGTCGCGCGGCGAAAAATCGAGCCGAAGCTTGTGCGCCCGCTGCAAAAAATCGACCGTAAGCGCCGTCAACTCGGGCTCGGCGAACGGCAAATGATAACGCAAAATCGCCATCTCGTCGTCGCGACTCGGAAAATCCAACGTCAACGTCGGCTGCAAACGAGAAAGAATATAATCGGGAACTTCATAAGTAGACTCGTCTTCGTTCATCGTCACGCAGACGCGAAAATCGCGGTGCGCCGGAATCGTTATCCCCGCGACGATGCTCTCGACATATCGACGATGATCGAGCAAGGGCGCAAGGCTCGCCCACGATTTCTCGTTCATCCGGTTCCCCTCGTCGAGAACGCAAACGCCCCCCTCGATCATCGCCGTCGCAAGCGGAGAAGCGTGATACGCGATCCGACCCGATTCGGCCAGAACGGGAGTGACGATCAAATCCTCGGGGCGCGTGTCCGACGTACACTGATTAATATAAAGCGGCTGATTCCGCCGCCGCGCCGCGGCCATCGCAAGCGTCGTTTTGCCGATCCCAGGCGGACCCAAAAGCCGCGGCGAAAGCGGCAAATCGGCGTCGTCGACGACCAGCCAGCACGCCAAAAGACGCATCAGGATCTCCTCCTGGCCGATCCAGCCCTGATCCGACCGATCGGGCGCCGATAGCCGAAGATTCACCCCGCCGATCTCGACCGTCTTTGTCGCCATAACGTCCCCTAATATCAATGTGTTTAAAAGCCGGTGAATGTTAATTTTGTTGGTGTTTTATCAATTTGATCCGTACAGGATTCAAGAAACGCGAAGATCAAAACCCCCGCGCCCCCCTTCCCGCGCCCCGATCACGTCAACCGATCGGATTAAAAACGAGCCCCGTAAGCAATTTTGGATAAAAATACGTGCTCTTGGGAGGCATCGTCTCCAGATTCGAAGCGATCGATTCGACATGCTCCATCGTCGCGGGAGGAACGAGACACGCAAGGTCGATTTCCTTCGAACCGCACGCATCAAGAACCTCGCTCGTCTGGTGTACATAGCGAAACGACGGTTCGCCAAGCCCCGCGAGCAACTTGTTGACGACGAGTTCGCGAAGCACGCTGACGCCAAGCGATCGCCACTCGGCCGAATGCTCGGGAACAAGTTCGTCCATCGTCTTATCCGATCGAAGCCGCGCCGTCATCCATTGATCGTCGGCGACCGTGCCGAAGCCGAGAACGTCTTGATCGCCGCCAAGCTCGATCGCCTCCCACGCGTTCCGACACCCCGATTCACCCGCTCCGCGACGCTCGATCTCAAATTCGGGCTCGAGCCTTCTCGCCAGCTCGGCCGACGTCAAACCCCTGTAACCCGAGATCAATCGATGCGTCGGCAAAATCAACAAACCTGGATCGCTCATTCCCACCAACACCATCATACAAAAATTCGCGGGATCCTCGGGCCCCTTCAGTTCGCCTCGAGACGCAATCTCATCGCGGTATTTCAATCCGGTCTCATAGCGGTGATGACCGTCGGCGATGAACACGGGTCGAGACGCGATCAATCCCTGCGCAATCGAATGCGCACGCGAATCGTACACGGGCCAAAGCCGATGAATCACCCCCAGATGGTCGATCGCCTCGATCGGCGTTTTATCGACGATCCCCGCCTCGACCGCGGCCAAAACCTCGCCCGCGGCGTCTGGATAAAGACCGAAAATCGGGCTCAGGTTGAACCGAACCGCGTGATAAAGCGCCAGCCGATCGGCCTTCGGTCCCGAAAGCGTTTGTTCGTGAGGAAAGATCTTTCCCGCGCCGAACGCCTCGAGCCGAACCCGCGCCGTGAATCCCCGGCGAACGAACGACCCCGATTCGGTTGTGAAAACCTGATGATACACATAGAGCGCGGGATGCCCCTCCTCGACAACAACCCCCTCGCGACGCCACTCGCGGAGAAACGCCGAGGCGCGGC
This sequence comes from Planctomycetota bacterium, assembly GCA_021807585.1. Taxonomy (GTDB): domain Bacteria; phylum Planctomycetota; class Planctomycetia; order Isosphaerales; family Isosphaeraceae; genus JAKBCQ01. The sequence goes on from JAKBCQ010000753.1 coordinate 2,335, forward strand.
TGTATTTGTTCCGCTCGGCGTCGTCGCCGGGTTCGTCGCGGTTGAGCTCGAGCCGCACGACGTTATACGCGCTCGCGTCGTAAAGCCGCCGCTGGAGCTCGTCGTCGATGACGTCGTAAGGAGGCGCGACGACGTTCGACAACGCCCCAACCTTCGCCATCTCGTACCGATAACCGCGAAACGCTCGTATGTCCGGCATAACTCTCTCTTAAAAAGGTGAATATCTCGATGCTTATAGCTCGTTGCGGTCGCAATGTACCCTGCGCGTCGACTTGTTAATTTACAAGATTCGGGCGGGGGTCGAAAGACCGCGAGTTGGACGACACCCCCGCGTCACCAGATCGCCACACCGAGAGCGTCGGCGCGTTCGGCAACCGAGATCGTCCCCGGCTTGCCCGGCCAAATCGGCGCCTCGCCCGATCGGATGAACTCGGGGGTTGAATACCACTTATCAAGCGGAACCGCGGGATAAAACTTCTTGGCGCGTTCCAGTTCGCGACGCCGAGCGCGGCGATTCGATTTCGACACCCGCCGGCTCGTCGCG
>JAKBCQ010000015.1 GCA_021807585.1 Planctomycetota bacterium
ACGGAACATTTACGGACGTGACCGAGAAGGCGGGGTTACTCGATCCCGTCAACTCGAATACGGCGTCGTGGGCGGATTACGACAACGACGGCCTGCTCGACGTGTTCATCGGCTGCGAGAAGCAACGCGATCGCTTGTACCACAATCGAGGCGACGGGACGTTCGAGGAGGTCTCGTTCCGCGCGGGATTGACCGGAACCGAGGAGTTCTGGACGAAAGGATCGACATGGATCGATTTTGACAACGACGATTACCCCGATTTATTCATCAACCATCTCAACGGATCGTCCGCCGAATTGTATCGGAACAATCGCAACGGCACGTTCACCGAGGTCACCGTGTCGATGGGTGTGAACGGACCGAGGCACGGGTTCTCGTGCTGGGCGTGGGATTACGATAACGACGGCTTGCTCGACCTGTTCGCCACAAGTTATGAACACACGACCGAGGATGTGGTGAAAGGATTGATCGGTCTTCCGCACGCGTTGGAATCGAACAAGCTTTATCACAACATCGGCGGCAAGAAGTTCGAGGATGTAACCAAGAAGGCGGGTCTCGATCTGGTTTTTATGGCGATGGGGAGCAATTACGGAGATTTCGACAACGACGGTTTTCTTGATATGTACCTGGGAACGGGCGATCCGAACATCGCGAGCTTGGTTCCCAATCGGATGTTCAAGAATGTGGGAGGCGAGCGTTTCGCCGAGATCACCGGGACGTCGGGAACGGGGCACCTCCAAAAAGGGCACGGGGTCGCTTGCGGCGACTGGGATCGCGACGGCGACGTTGATATCTTTATCGAGATGGGAGGAGCAATCAACGGTGATAAATATCACAATGTTTTGTTTAACAATCCGGGCCAGGGGAATTCGTGGTTGACGGTGCGGCTGAAGGGGGTGAAGACGAATCGCGCCGCGATCGGAGCGCGAATCAAGGCGACGACCGCGGGGGATCGGCCGCTCTCGGTTTATCGGCACGTTTCGTCGGGGAGCAGCTTCGGAGGGAACCCGCTTGAGCAATCGATCGGCCTTGGGAAAGCGGAACGCGTGGCGACGCTCGAGATTCATTGGCCGACAAGCGGGACGACACAGGTTTTCAAGGACATCGCGGCGAATCAATACATTGAAGTGACGGAATTCGCCGAGAATTATCGGAGGCTCGATCTCAAGCCGATCGCGACTCCCAGTGCGGATGAAAAGTGATGATGCTTCCGAGTCGGCTTCGATATTTTTTTGGGCGGGGTCTTGAAAAGCGGCGGAAACCGTTATATCATGATCGAGTCTGCCAGTTCGTTTCGATCTCTTCTGAACATTGTTCGTGAGTTTTTCTTCGGGGCGTGACGTGCTCACAACCGTTCGCATCAATCGAACACTGCAATCGCTCGCGACGCTCGCCGCGTTGTTGGGTTGCGGTCTGTTCGTCGCGAAGCCGGCTCAAGCCGAGTGCGCTCGCTACGTCACGTATCACGATCAAGACTCGAAGATCTCGGGACGGCTCGAACTCGTCCATTTCGGCGTTCCGAAAACGGCGCCAAGCAACCCCGCTCCGGTCGATCGTCCCGCTCGTCCCAGGCCGTGCTCGGGGGCTCTCTGCTCGGGAAGCCCCGCGGTTCCGTGGGCGCCGATCCACACGATCCCAGAACGCGTCAACCAATGGGCTTTTCTTGACGCGATTTTTGATGCGAGCCGGTCGATTTACGAACCGCTCGCTCGCTCATCATCGAATCTGATTCCCACGTCTTATGTCGACTCGATCTTCCATCCTCCTCGAGCTCGCTGAACGCATCGTTCTTCACGTAGATCGATCGCAATGATCGATCCGGTCACGCCGATGCGCGCGACTTTTTGTCGAAGGCATCCGCAGATCGTACTTTTTCGCTTCGATCGCTCGTCGTCGTGATCCGTTCAAGGATCGCCGGCGCCGGACACTTGGACCGAGAAGCGGATCTGACGACTTCCATGCGCCGACAGGAATCGGTCGTATCGAATCCCCAACCGTGAAGAAATCGGCGTGTTTTACGATTTCATCATCGCATTGCGCGACGATGGGTTACTCGAAACGCGCTCGAAAGCCATCTAAAATAACAAACGTTCACTGTTCATCGATCATTTGAGGCGGCGTCGACGAAACGATTGCGCGAAACGGCCGCGCGTCGGCGCCAAATGCTTTCATACAAGTACGCTCCAGGAGGATACTTCGATGTCACGACGCCGAGGCGGTTTCACGTTGATCGAATTGTTGGTAGTGATCGCGATCATCAGCGTTTTGATCGCGTTGTTGTTGCCCGCGGTTCAGCAGGCTCGAGAGGCGGCTCGCCGCGTCCAGTGCGTGAACAATCTCAAGCAGCTCGGTCTGGCTTTGCATAATTATCATGATTCGTACAACATGCTTCCCTCGATGAATCTCTTCGTCCCCGGTTCTCAATACTCGGTGCTGGGGCAGATCCTTCCTTATCTTGACCAGACGCCGATGGCGAACGCGCTCAATTTCAACATGGTCTATTACGATCCATCGAACACGACGGTGTTGATGACGACGATCAACACATTTTTATGTCCTTCGGATTTTCCGAACACGTTGCCTCAGATGGGAGGTGCGACGAATTACATGGGGGACCTGGGAAGCGGGATCGCCTTCCTGACGTCGATGATGTTCCAACCGCCGAATTTCCCGCCGCCGAACGGAGTGTTCTATCAAGACAGCAACACGACGTTCGCATCGATCGTCGACGGGCTTTCAAGCACCGGCTTTTTCAGCGAGCGCGTGCTCGACGACGCTTCGATGAGCCAGGTGCATCCGCTCTCGGATGTGTTTATGGGATTCACCAATCCGATGACTCCCGATCAGGCGCTGATCCAATGCCGGGCGATCAATATCAACAATCTTGCCAATCAGGCGCCGGTATTCATGGGGATGCCCTGGTTGTTGGGACAGCACATTTTTCAGCACGTATCGCCCCCGGACGACATTTCTTGCGGGTTCTTCGTCGTGAACCGCTCGACGATGCCTCCGAGCAGTCGTCATCCCGGCGGCGTCAACCTGTTGCTCGGCGACGGTTCGGTCCGTTTCATCAAGAAATCGATCAACCTTATCGTATGGCGCGGGCTCGGCTCGCGCAACGGCGGCGAGGTGCTCTCGGGTTCGGATTACTAATCATTCGAAATATGCATGCATATAAAGGAATTAGGTGATTTCAATGATTGCTCCGAGCAAGACTTTCTCGATTTCGTTTCATGACGGCGCGACGGGTTTGTTTCTGATCATCGCGATGGTTGCGGCGACGATTTTGATGTTCTCGGGCTGCGGCCCGAGCGAGGCGCACGGCGGTCCGGTCGATCCCAAGATCGCGCAGGAATCGCTCCGCATCGTCCTCGACTCGTGGAAAAACGGCGAAAAGCCCGAACAACTGCAATCGCCTCCCCGATCGATCACCGCACAGGATCTCGATTGGCTCAAGGGGATGAAACTCGTCGAGTACAAGGTGCTCGACGACGCGACGCCGAAGGGGACGAATCTCTGGGTTTCGGTCGATTTAACGCTCACCGATTCGTCGTCGAAGACCGTCCACAAAAAAGTGCGTTACATCGTGGGAACGAACCCCGCGGTCACCGTTTTTCGGGAGCTTTTTCGATGAAAACACGCCGGCGTGAATTGTTCCTTGCGCGAAAGAAACGGTGGAGCGTTCAAGGATCGATCGCGTTATACCTGGCGTCGACGGTGCTCGCCGCGTCCGCGCTCGTCGCGGCCGCGCGCGGCGCCGATCGTGAACCCCAGGCGATCGTCGCGAAAGCCGTTAAAAAACCGGAAGACTCGGGCTCGAAATCGGCTCAATCGACGAATCGAAATCCGAACGAAAGCGCAACCGATCGCCTCGAACAAGTTTGGCCCGCCCACCCCGAGTGGGTCGCTATGCTCGTTGACATCCTTGACGGAAGCCGGCTCGGCCCCGGCGACGGTTGGTTCAAAAAAGCCGTTTCGCAAACACGTTTTGATTGGAAATCGACCCGCGAACGGTTCGACCGCGATCGCGACGGGTCGATCTCGTTGAGCGAATTCGGCGACGCCGAAGCCGACTTCCAACGCCTCGATCGCGACGGCGATCGCCGCCTGACCGAGGCCGATTTCAACTTCTCGGCGCACGCGCTCGCGGCCTCGCCCGGAATGATCGTCTTCTATCGAGCCGATCGCAACGGCGACGGCAGGGTTACTCATAAAGAAATCGATGCTTTTTTTAAGAAGGCCGATTCGGGCGACTCGGGATTCCTTTCGCTCGCCGATTTTCAGCGTTCGATCGACCCGCCTCCGAGCCGGCCCGAGCCGCGATCGAGCGACGCGGGACCGACCAAGCTCACGCTGATCCGCGGCCTGCTTCGCCAGGAGATCGGCTCGCTTCAGGCGGGCCCGAAACTCGACGAATCCGCCCCCGATTTCACCCTCGAAACCGTCGACGGCAAGCGTCATGTCACGCTCGCTCACGAGATCGGCGCCAAACCCGTCGTGCTGATCTTCGGCAATTTCACGTGCGGTCCGTTTCGCTCTCAAGCGGGCAATGTTGAAAAATTGTACAGACGTTATAAAGATCGCGCGACGTTCATGATGGTTTACGTCCGCGAGGCGCATCCCAACGACGGCTGGCGGATGGAGAGCAACGATCGAGTCGGCGTTTCGCTCGATCAACCAAGAACGTACGACGAACGAGTCGGAGTCGCTCGGACCTGCGTACAAACGCTCGGGTTCGATATCCCGGTTCTCGTCGATACGATTCAAGACGTCGTGGGCGCTCGTTACAGCGGCATGCCCAGCCGGCTCTATCTCATCGATTCCAACGGCAAAATCGCGTACAAAAGCGGTCGAGGACCGTTCGGCTTCAAACCCGCCGAGCTTGAGCATTCGCTGATCTTGATGCTGCGAGCCAGATCGGCCGATCATCCCGCGGAAGACGTCGCATTGAAAAGAAATGAACATGCTTCCGTTAATCTCCCCGTCGACCGTGATTCGGCGGGCAAAATCGCATCGAAATCGACCGATCGTTCGGCGGGGCGCGTCCCGCGGCTCGATAACGACGAGGCTTGGCGGCTGCTGCCGCGAGTCGAATCGGGCGGAGGAGGCGCGTTACCGAACTGGGCGCGGGCACTCGCTCGCACGCTGCCGCGAACGACCGCGGCGATGCTCGACCTCGATCGGCTGCAGCGAACGCGTAGCTCTCTTGGCGCCGTGCTCCGCGGCAAGATGCGCTGGATCGCGGCAAACTCGAATCAATGCGCGTACTCAATGGCCTACGCCGAGGCCGACCTGCGTCGCGCGGGGGTTTCGGACGCCGAAATCAAGGGGCTTGCGAATGGTCGACCGGGATCGACCCCGGAAGAGATCGCCGCGCTCGATTTCGCCCGCAAAATGACGCTTGAAGCCGATACCGTGAGCGACGCCGAAGTCGCTTATATCAAACAATCGTATGGCGAAACCAAGTTGGCGGCGATGGTTTTGCTGCTCGCGTACGCGAATTTTCAGGATCGGTTGCTGCTCGCGCTCGATGTTCCCGTCGAGGCCGGCGGTCCGCTCGCTCCGATCGATGTCCGGTTCGTCAAAGGAGAGAAAAACCCCGAGATCCCTCGGCGCGTTTTACCCGAAGGGGCTTCGTTACACTCCGTTCCCGAACGGATCGACGATCCTGAATGGACGGCGTATAAGATCGGCGAACTTCGAGGCAAGCTGGACAAGCAAAGATCGAACGCGGGACGCATTCGTGTACCATCATGGGATGACGTGTTGAGTGTTTTACCCGAGGGGTATCCGAAACCGAAGAGTCCGAGCCGGATTCAATGGAGTTTGGTGTGCATGGGATATCAACCCGAATTGGCGATCGCGTGGTCGGCGTGCACACGGGCGTTCGGCGAGGAGGCGAAGCAGGATCGCGTGTTCGAGGAAAGCCAGTTTTGGATCGTCACGCGAACGATTCATTGCTTTTACTGAATGGGGCACTGCGAAATGCTGCTCGCGGTCGCGGGCCTCGACGAGAAATCGCTCAACGAACGTACCGAACGCCTCGCCTCGGGAGATTGGTCGGGTTTTACTCCTCGAGATCGCTACGCTTTCCTCTTTACACGTAAACAAGCCAAAGCGCCTTGGGCGATCAACGATGAAGACATGAGACTTCTTATTGAACACTTCGGCCTTGAACGCGCCCTCGACGTTCTTTGGTGGGGGTGTCGCTGCCATTACATGACGCGAGTCGCCGACGGCTTCCAATTACCCCTCGAACGTGAAAACGTGTTTCAAGATCCCCCCGGTACGAAGGCCGAGAAATGACGACCCGGCCGGGCCGATTGAATGACAAAACGTGAGCATTCCGGTCATTTAGCAAGGCGCCATGCGAATGAGCGATTCCATCAGTGTAACTTCGACGCGTCAGAGTCTGAGCGAGCCGGTGGCCGCCGAGGCGAGTAGAATCGAGCCCGGGACGGATCCCGTCGAGATCGCCGACCGGCTTGAGCGAATCGCCGCGGACGAGAGCGTCGACGCACGCGAGATTGTTCGTCTCGCGGCGGTTTCGCTCGCGAGCGTGGCTCGGCGGATCGCCGCGATCGAACGGAGGACGACGTTGATCAGCGGTCGAATCGGCGGGTGGGAGGCTCGACTCGAAGAATCCGAGGATCGCATCGGCGATCATCAGAGATCTTTAAAGCTCATCTGCGAGCTTCTGAAACAAATGGACGATCCTTACGGGTATGGTCGCGAGACCGACGAGAGGATCGCCCGCGAAGAGATCGATTACGATCGACTCGAGCCGGAGGGATGATCGTGTCGACGCAACTGGAAGCGAACGATAGCCCTCCCCGATCGACTCCGCCCCGCGGGCTCGGCTTCGTTTCGGCGACGGCTATCGTCGTCGGCGAGGTGATCGGGGTGGGGATTTTCCTTACCCCCGCGGGGATGGCGAAGGCGCTCGGCTCGCCCGCCTTGCTGTTGACGGTTTGGCTGGCGACGGGCGCTTCGGCGATCGCGGGTGCGCTCTGTTTTGGATCGCTCGCGGCGCGATATCCCGAATCGGGGGGAGGATATGTTTACCTGCGTCGAATCTACGGACCGTTGCCGGCGTTTCTTTACGGCTGGATGTCGCTCCTGGTGATCGACGGCGGAATCGCCGCGGCGCTCGCGTCGGGCTTTTCGAGCCAAATGAGTTATATCTTCAGACTTTCATTAATTGAGGGGCGCGGAGTCGCCGTCGGGGTGATTCTCGCGCTTTCGATCGTGAATATATTGGGGACGCGATTCGGCGTGAACTTCGTGCGAGCGCTGACGATTCTCAAGCTCGGCGCCCTGGCTTTCCTCGCGATTTGGGGATTCGGCCTGGGTCTGGGGGATTGGTCGAATTTCGTCCCGTTCGCTGCGCGTCGATCGGGTTCTCCGCCGCTCGCGGGAGCGCTCGTCGGCGGTTTTATCGCGGCTTTCTTTTCGTTCGGCGGCTGGTGGGATCTGGGAAAACTGACGGACGAAACGCGCGACCCCGAGCGAACGGTCCCGCGGTCGCTTGTCGCGGGGGTTTTAATCATAACGATTGTTTACATTACGATTAGCGCTGTATTTCTTTATCTTGTTTCGATTACGAACGTGACGAGCGACAAAAACTTCGCGGCGCAGGCGGGTGAGTCGTTGTTTGGTCGATCGGGGGGAGTCGTGTTTTCGCTGATCGTCGTCGTTTCGGTGCTGGGAAGTTTGGCGGCGCTATTAACGACGGCGCCGAGGGTTTATGTGGCGATGGCGCGGGACGGGCTGTTCTTCGCCACCGCGGGGCGCGTTCACCCCGGAACGGGAGCGCCGTTTGTCGCGGGAGGGATCCAGGCGATCGCGGCTTCGATTCTCGTCGTCTCGGGTTCGTTTGATCAGATTATCGCGTACTTTATTGTACCGATGCTAGTCTTTTTAGGATTGATCGTCGCCGGGGTTTATGTCGTCAAGCCGAATCGCGACCGCGCGTCGGTGACGAGGATACCGGGTTATCCCGTAACGCCGCTCGTCTTTCTGGTCCCGCTCGCGGCGCTTTTTCCGTTGCTGTTGGTCGACGACCCGGTGCGGGGTCTGATCGGCCTGGGAGTGGTCGCCGCGGGAATTCCGGCGTATTATCTTATGTTTCGTCGATCACGAACCAAACTCGCGGTCGATCCGCGAACGAGCGGGTGACGACCGATGTGATCGGATCGACAGCGGTTTTTTCTGAAATCGATAATCAAGGAGTTTTCGATATGGCCTGGATCAAGACGGTTTCTCCCGAGGGAAACGAGAAGCTGGCGAAGGCGCTCGCGGATCAGCGGTCGTATTACCCCAAGGAATACGCCGCGCCCGTTCAGGCGCTTGACGAGGGGCTGCCGGGAATCGTCGCATCGCACAGCTTACTGCCGCAAACGCTTTATCATGCGTTTTCGACGTTCGGGACGTTGATGTCGCCCGACCTGCCGCTCGATCGTCGTCAGCACGAGATGATCGCGACGATGGTTTCGGTGACGAACCGGTGCAAATACTGAATTGAATCGCACGCGGAGTTTCTGCGTCGCGTCACCCTGGACGATGAACTCGTCCGGGCGTTAAGAGAGGACCCGGCGACGGCGCCGATTTCGGAGCAAGATCGCGTTATGATTAATTATGTGGTTAAGATGACGAAAGACGCGACCCGCGTATCCCCCGAGGATCACGCGCGGCTGCGATCGGTCGGCTTCGACGACCGCGCGATCCTCCAGATCACGCTTATCGCCGCCTGGTTCAATTACATCAACCGCGTCGCCGATTCGCTGGGAGTCGGCCGCGAATAATCGATTGATCAATCTATTGATTAATCGATTGATCGAACCCCGATTCGATCGGTTTTCCCCGTTCTCTTTTTTTTATATCGGAGTGACAACGATGACGGTCGCCGTCGAGGAAGTTGTTAAGAACCAGGAACATATTCTTGCGAATCAACATTTGATTCGCGAGGCGCAGGAGACGATTCAGAAGAATCAGGCCAAGCTCGATAAGATCGCCGCGAATCAGGCGGCGATCCTGACGAACCAGGAGTCGATCCAGGGGAATCAGGCGAAGCTCGATAAAGTCGTCGCCAACCAGGCGACGATCGAGGCGAATCAGGAGTCGATCCTTGGCAACCAATCGAAGCTCGAGAAGGCGGTCGCGAATCAGGCGACGATCCAATCGAACCAGGAGACGATCCAGGCGAATCAGGAACGGATTCTCCTCGAGCTCCGCGAGGTCGTCTCCAATCAACGCGAGATTCTCGCGAATCAAAAGAAGATCATGAGCAAGTAATTCTTGATCATGTCGATCCAGCGGGGAACGGAACGGCTCGCGAGGCCGTCGGGGCGCGTCAAGCGTCCCGGCGGTCGGTCGCGGGAGAGGGTGGAATCGCGCCATCGAGAGGGACGACGATCGATGAGGCCCGGTCGCACGTTTCGGACGTTGATCGTATCGGCTGCGGCGTTTATGTACGCGGCGCCTTCAACGACCGCGTCGGCTCTGCTTGAACGCGGACCGATGCAACGTCGAGCCGTGGTCAAACCGCCCCGACAAGGCGTTTTTCCCCAGTTCGGCGCCAAATGATCGGCGCCTCGGGTTTTGGAATTTCAATGAATCGTTTTATGACAATGCAACGCGTCGTAATCGTCGGCTCGATCGGCTGGATCGTCGCGATCAGCGTCTTGCACGCCCGGCTCAACCTCGGCGCGTTCGATCGTCCGACGCCCGCCAAGCGAGCGATCGTCGAGCGGTTTCGCGTCGGCTACATCCCCGTGACGTGCCATCTCACGTGCCCCGTGACGAACTTCATCAACGAACGGACGACGGGCGACGGGCTCTTCGAACCCGTTCGCTTCAGCGGTTGGCCCGAGCTCAAGGAAACGTTCCTCTCGGGCGACCTCGAAGCGACTTTCATCCTCGCGCCGATGGCGATCGCGCTTCGCGAACAGGGTGTTCCGCTGAAGATCGTTTATCTCGGCCATCGCGACGGCACGGCGCTCATGGCGCGGAAAGATTCCAATATCTTCAAGATTGAAGATCTTCGCGGCAAAAAAATCGCCGTCCCCAATCGGTTTTCCAATCAGTTGCTCATCTTATATAAAGTGATGAAAGACAGGGGGATGAACATTAAAGATTGTGAGATCGTCGAACTCCCCGCACCCGATATGGCCGCGGCGCTCTTCACGAGAGCGGTCGACGCGGTGATTTCCGGAGAGCCGTTCATGGCGCAGACCGAGATGGACGGCTACGGAAGGGTGATTTTCTTGACGAAGGACGTTTGGCCGGGGTTCATCTCGTGCGTCCTCGCGGTTCCGGATCGCGTGATCAAAACCCGCCGCGACGACGTTCAAAAACTCGTCGATGGAATCGCCAAAAGCGGCAAATGGCTTGATCAATCGGGGAAACATCGGATGACCGCCGCGGAGTTCGCCGGGAATCTCTATTATCATCAGAATCCCGAATTATTAAAGTTCGTTTTAAGCCAGCCCCCCGATCGCGTCAAGTATACGAATCTCGCGGTCGTGCGGCGTGATTTTGAAGAGATCGAGGCGCTGGGCCGCGAGGCGGGGATTCTCAAGGGGACGGCTCGGTTCGAAGATTACGCCGATCCGTCGTTCGTCCAGGACGAATCGGCGATCAAACCTTACGACTGGGAGGGTCCGCCGTGAGCTTCGTTCCGATCACGCCGACCGATAACGCCGATAAAGATCGAGATATTATAACATCCAACCGTGTTAGGCGTTCGTTCTCGATCCCCGCGCCGGCGTTCGTGCTTCCATTACTGGTCGCCGCGGCGTCGATCGGCCTGTGGGAGATCGCGGTTTCTTTCTCAGACAACGATCTTCTGCCCGGACCGGCGCTCGTCGTCAAAGGAATTATTGAACTGATCCGCAAAGGTTTGCTTGCTAAATATATCGTCGCGTCTCTCTTTCGCGTGACGTGGGGGTTCGCGCTGGCGGTTCTCGTGGGTGTACCTTTCGGACTTTTCCTCGGGTGGTTTCGGCCCGCGTACCAGGCGTTCAATCCGCTGATTCAGCTTTTCCGACCGATCTCGCCGATCGCCTGGATTCCGCTCGCGATCCTCTGGTTCGGCGTCTCGGACGCGGCGCCGATCTTTTTGATTTTCCTCGCGGGGGTGTTTCCGATCACGGTGTCGGCGGCGGCGGCGGTGCGGAACATTCAAACCGTATATATCAGAGCGGCGCGCAATTTCGGCCTGAGCCGCGCTCGGCTTTTCCGCAAGGTAATCCTTCCCGCCGCTGCCCCGCAAATCATCACGGGGATTCGGATCGCGCTCGGCGTCGCGTGGCTCGTCGTCGTCGCCGCCGAGATGATCGCGGTCAATTCGGGACTCGGTTATTTGATCATCGACGCACGCAACGCGGGGAAACGATACGATCTCGTGGTCGCGGGAATGATCGTGATCGGGCTGATCGGTCTCGGGCTCGATCTTCTTATCAGCCGACTCGAAAGATTCGAGCAAATCCGCTGGGGTTCATCACACCGATAACGAACGATAGCGGTAATGGAACGAATTCGTGAACAATATAAATACATGCATGAACAATGATATCGCTTCCCCCTCGGATTTGGTGGCGAACGTACCCGCGATCGTCGTTCGCGATTTGTGGTCGTCTTATCCCGGTCGGACCAGAGGGACGACGATCGACGTTTTGGAGGGGGCCGAGATGGAGGTTTCGCGGGGGGAGTTCGCGTGCATCGTAGGTCCTTCGGGCTGCGGGAAAACGACGCTCTTGAACACCATCGCCGGGTTTTTGGCGGCGACGCGCGGCGAGGTTCTCGTCGAGGGGCGCCCGGTCGCCGGTCCCGATCCCAAACGGATCTTCATCTTTCAAGAAGGGGGAGTCTTCCCCTGGTTGACTGTTCACGATAACGTCGGCTTCGGCCTCGGCGGCCTCGGCCGCGGCGAGCGCGATTCAAAGATCCAACATTACATAGACATGGTGGGACTAACAGGATTTGAATCGTCGTATCCGCGCGAGCTATCGGGGGGGATGCGGCAACGGGTGGAGATCGCTCGCGCGTTGGCGGCGAGCCCCGAGATTCTGTACATGGACGAGCCGTTCGGCGCGCTCGATTATTTCACGCGATACAAGATGCGGGCCGATCTGATTCGGATCTGGGAGGTCGAACGGAAGACGATCCTGTTCGTTACCCACGATATCGACGAGGCGCTCCAGCTCGCGGATCGAATCTTTGTGATGAATCGTCGCCCGGCGCGGGTTGCGACGATCGTCGAAGTCGACGCCGCCAGACCGCGCGACCTCGATTCGGCGGAATATCTCGGTCTTCGTCATCGGATCTTCGCGGCTATGGGGATGAATCATCCGTGACGACACGATTTTTATTCAGAGTCGATCATCGCGCGCGGCTTCCGTCGTTTGACGAACGTCTGGGCCGCGGCGGGCGAATTATTCCCGCCGAGTTTCGCGGGTCGGCGCCATCGCGTCAACTTGAAATGATACGAATATTCCTTGTTTGGATACGCCTCGGCTCTTGATTTTTGAGTCTACTAAGGA
>JAKBCQ010000754.1 GCA_021807585.1 Planctomycetota bacterium
TCGTGCTACGGGAAATCGGTTTTAATGACAACCAGATAAAAACATTGTTTGAGAGGAATCACAAATTCAACATTCTGAAATCATTGTGATCCAGGATTCGGATGAAACATCTCATTTCTAATTGTATCTATTCTTGAATTTATCGTGAATCCATCGGCCCTAAATCGACATCCCATTTAGGGTCGATTCTCGATATGCAGGTGATATTGAACCCGATTGTGAATAGCGGACACACGAACGGGAGGGTGAACGGTCGGCTTCGTCGCTTGAATGCGAATGGGACCGTCGGCGTCGAGAGAAGAGAGCGAATTACAAACAAACCAACGGCTCGATCTGTCTTTCCTCGGCTTGAGGCCGTAAGATTTTAACACGCCAGTGACACGGGGGGACGTTCGCCGATGCCTCATCGCATGGTATCGATTGGGATTTTGGTCTTTTGGGCGATCGCCGCGGGATCGTTGCTCTCGCGCGACGTGTTGCCCGATTTGTTGATCGGATCCCCTCCCGATATGAGGTCGGTGACCGCGGCGCGGGTGGGAAATCGATCGACGCGGTGGGCGATTCAGGTCGCGAACCGGACGGGCTTGCGGATGCCGACGTCGATCGGTCAGGTGACGACGAAGGCGGTTCGCCAGAAAGACGGCTGGGTGGAGATGTCGAGCCGCGTCTGGTTCGATTCGGCGGATTTGCTTCTCTCTTCAAACGTTCGACCGCGCGATCACGCGAAAATTGAAATTATTAGCGTATATGAAATTGATCCCGGGGGAGATTTGCGTCAATTCCGCGCATCGGTGCGACCGATGGGGGTGCATGAGGAGTGGCTCGTTTTGAGCGGGGTGCTCAAGCCCGAGGGGCTTGAGGTTCGAGCGCACGGAATTTTGAAGATGCTTGAATGGACCAAGGTGTTCCCTTATCCCAAGCACGGGTTGGTGATGAACTCGCTCGATCCGCTCGACCGAATGCCTGGGCTTCAGATCGGTCAACGGTGGCGGAGCCAGGTTGTCAGTCCGCTGACGGGGCAATTTCAGTCGGTTTCGGTCGAGGTGGCTCGGCGTCAATTGCTTGAGTGGAATTCTAAGCAGGTCGAGGCGACCGAGGTGATCACGCGTATGGAGCCGTTTGCGATGCGAACGTGGGTGCGGCGCGACGGATTGGTGATCCGTCAAGAGGCGCCGTTCGCGCTCGTCACGTTGATTTTGGAGCGTCTTCCCGATCCCGACGAAACCGAGGGCGAGGCGAAGCATCCATGATCGAGCTGCGCGGGGTCACGAAGACGTTCGGCGCCAAGCACGCGGTCGAGGAGTTGAATCTCGAGGTTCGCGCGGGCGAGCTTTTCGCGTTTCTCGGTCCCAACGGCGCCGGCAAGACGACGACGATCAAGATGGTTTGCGGTCTGTTGACGCCGACCTTGGGGACGGTGCTGGTGGGGGGATATCCCGCGACGAGTTCGCAGGCGCGACAATTGATCGCGTATGTTCCTGATCAGCCATTTTTATATGAAAAGCTAACAGGGCGAGAATTCCTCCGATTCGTGGTCGAGATGTACGGACTCGACGGCAAACTCGCGACGCGGCGGATCGACGAGTTGATCGAGATTTTTGAGATGGGGGATTATGTCGATGATTTATGTGAGAATTATTCGCACGGGATGAAACAACGGGTGGTGTTCGCATCGGCATTAGTTCATGAACCGAGGGCTCTTATCATCGACGAGCCGCTGGTGGGTCTTGATCCGCGGAGCGCGCGGATCGTCAAGGATTTATTTTTGGAGCGAGCCCGCGCGGGGGTAGCGGTATTGATGTCGACGCATCTGCTTTCGATCGCGGAGGAGTTGGCGGATACGATCGGGATTATCGATCACGGTCGGATGTTGGTTCAAGGGACGCTCGGCGAGCTTCGCGCCGCGACTCGCGCCCATATGCCGCTTGAAGAATTGTATCTTCATTTAACCGGGGGCGATCGACCGAACGCGACGAGTCGCTACGGCGACGCGAGCGGGCTTACGCCTTTGGAATCGACCAAGCCATGAGACGGTTTATCCGGCGGATTCGACCTCGATCGCGTGCGATCGTCGAGCCGACGATCGTCGTTCCCGCGGCCGACGATCGCGGGATCGCCCGCGCCTTCGCGCGGTTGCGGGGGGCGCTGATCCGGAACACGATCAAGGGATTGATGTCGACCTCGCGGGTGCGCGTGCTCACGATCGTCTGCTGCAGCGCGATCTTCTGGGTGGGCCTGTTCCTGCTGTTTTTCGAGGGATTTCAGTTCCTTTCGCGGTACGTGGCGCTGACGAACGAGATCGGCGAGTATCTGTTCGGCCTGTTTTTTCTTTCGCTCCTGGTTTTATTGTTCTTTTCCAATGGAATTATCCTTTACACGGGTTTGTTTCAATCGCGCGAGTCTACGTTTTTATTGACGACTCCGGCGTCGAGCGATCGCATCTTCGCGCATAAATTTTTGGAATCAATCGCTTTTTCGAGCTGGGGATTTTTATTATTGGGCAGTCCGATGATGGCGGCTTACGGAATCAAGGTGGAGGCGGAGTGGTGGTTTTACGCGATCTTCATTCCGTTCCAGGTTGCGTTCGTGTTGATACCGGGGGCGGCGGGGGCGATCGGCGCGATTTTGACGGCGAATTATTTACCGCGTCGTCCCAAGACCGTTCTCGCGGTCGCGATCGCCGCGGCGACGGTCGCGGGGCTTTTCAGCATGTATCAGTTTTTTCATATCGCGCAGGAATACGCGCCCCAGGACTGGATGAATCAACTGCTCGACCGGCTCGAATTCAGCCGGAACAAACTTTTGCCGAGCCGTTGGATGGCGGCCGGGGTGTTGGCTTCGGCGCGGCAGGAGATCGATCAGGAGTTCTTTGGTC
>JAKBCQ010000755.1 GCA_021807585.1 Planctomycetota bacterium
CAACGCGTCGTTCGGCGACGGATCGGTGCATTTTATCAAGTCGTCGGTCGATGCTTCCGTCCTCAAGGCGCTTTTCACCCGCGCCGGAGCGGAAATCATCCGCGCCGGCGCGTTCTAATCGAACGAGGGTCGCGGGGTTTCGACCGATCGAACCTCCGCGACCTTCACCTCGAGCGCGGCCGATCGTACGAATCGATCACCCGCGTCTTATATCTTGAGACTCCTAAACCTAAATGGATTGAACATGAAAAGATTTTATTGTATTTTGATGACGATCGCCCTGGCCGGGTGCGGATCGAAGCCCAAGCCCGACGAGATCGTGCCGATGGACAAGCTTCCCGTCGTCGTGCGCGAGGCTGCCGAGAAGGCGCTCCCCGACGTTAAGTTTCAACACGCGGTGAAGATCCAGGTCGACGGGAAAACCGCGTACGAGGTAAGGGGTAAGTCGCCGAAGGGGAAGATCCGCGAGGCCGAGGTTTCCGAAACGGGAGAGTTGCTTGAAACCGAATAACGGGTCGGGGCGAAACGTATTGCTAACATTACCTAACGCGGCGAAGCCGCAATCATACCAACCCGACGCGAGAGCGAGGATCTTCTGATAATATCGTGAAAACTTTCGATTGATCATTAGATCGGCCCCACGCTTGCGCGTCGGGTTGGCATAATCTCCGCATCCGTTCGCTCAAAAGATGCGCGCACGAAGCGTATAAGATACTGACGAAGACTCTAATATACTATTATAAAAGATTATTGGAAAGGTAGAGCGACGATGCGATTCGACGCGAAACGGGCGATCGCCGACGCGATCGCTCTCGATTTTCCCCGATCCGCGGGGAGCGACGAGGAGCGTCGCGCCGCGGCGATCGTCGCCGAGAAGTTACGCTCGGCGGGGCTCGAAGTCGAGATCGCCGAATTCGAGGGACGAATGCTTCCCGATCTCTTCGAGCCGATCGCCTCGGCGGGCCTCTATTCCATCGTGATGATCGTCGTCGCTTCGACGTTAATCGCGGGCCGGCCCGACGCGACGTCCAGCTCGCTGTATTTGCTTGTGTTCTTCTTTATTATATTTATATTGAAACGATATTTGTTGTATATTTTTGGCGTCAGGGCGAAAGCGCCCGTCGTGATCGGCTCGCCTCGCGGAAAGCGAGCGATTCGAGACGACGGCGATCGATCTACGCGGGGCGTTTTCCTGGCGAGTCTGGGACGAGTCGCGGGATATTTGTCGTTTTTTCGGTTCGCAGCTTACCCGACGATCGCGATTTTGATCGCGTGCCTCGCGTTCCGCCTCGGATTTCGCAATCGACCGTTCGCCGCACGCATCGCCTTGTTCACGATCGCGGCGAGCGCGATCGTCTCGACAGCCGTCGCATGCTCAGTTAAAACATATATTTATCTAAAAAATCCGGGACTCCGGGATCAAACGAACGCGACGGGGCTCGCGACGCTCGTCGAATTGGCTCGTAATTCGATCGATCCGAAGTCACGGCTCGTCGATTTCGTATTCGTCGCTTGCGGGAATTATCGAGGGAATCGAACGTCGGCTCTCGATCACGTTCTCAAAAAATTATTAAAGAATCAGAATGCATCGTTACTTTTTATGATTGATCTTGAAGCCCCGGGATTCGGTCCCGAATGGTCGCTTGTTTCGGCTGGAGTGGAAAACCTGGCGGAACGCGCCGCGGCCGATCTTCGCATTCCAATCCAATCGGCGATTCATATCGATTCTGAGAAATTATTCGGTCATTCTTTCCTTGATTTCGTGAGGATCACCGGAGGTGAGGGGAAGGAGAGCGCCGAAACTTCGATCGTCAACCGCGACGCTCCGCTCGAAGCCGGCAGGCTCGCCGCCGCGGCGCAGCTCGCGGTCGAAATCGCGCTCCGCTACGATAAACTTCATTCGAGACGTTCATCCCGGACCGAAACCGGCGGCGCCAGCGCGCAACCCGTCGCGGCGAAATCGGACCAAAATCGAGGATAAGTCTTCGATACGCATCCCGGATCGAGAATCGTGATCCCGGGAACCCGCAGCCCCGCGATCGCGAACGACATCGCCATTCGATGATCATTATACGTGTGGATTTGTGCGGGATGAATATGTTCAGGAGGAATGATCACCAGGCCGTCGGGGTGTTCGTCGACCGTCGCCCCCAGCTTGCGCAGTTCGATCGCGAGCGCCGCGAGGCGATCGGTTTCTTTGTGGCGAATGTGACCGACGTTGCGGATCCGCGTGATTCCATCGGCGAACAGCGCGACGACCGCGAGAGTCATCACGGTGTCGCTAATTGCGTTCATATCAACATCGACTCCACGGAGCGGGCCGCCGCGGACGGTCGTCGAATTCCCTCGCCGCGTCGCCGAACAGCCCATGTGTTCCAACACGTCGACGAAGGACATATCTCCTTGAATGCTCGATTTGCCCAGCCCCTCGACCGTCGTCTCGCAGCCCAGGATCGCCGCGGCGGCGAAGAAGTAGCTCGCCGCCGACGCGTCGGGCTCGATCGCGTACGGACGGCCGACGTAGCTCGACGGCTCGATATTGAACCGCCGGCCGCCGCGATCGCCGATCTTCACGCCGAACGCCTCCATCACATATTTCGTCATATCCACATATGGTTTGGAAACGAGCGGCCCCGCGATCTCGATCGTCGTCGCCGCGCACGCGTACGGCAGCGCCATCAGAAGCGCGCTGAGGAACTGACTGGAAACGTTTCCTTTTATGTCGGCGAACCCGCCCGTCAACCCGTTCGCGTGGATCGTGACGGGAGGGCGACCGTCGCCTCGGTCGCTCGAAGCTTTGCAACCAAGGCGATTGAGCGCTTCGAGCAGATCGCCGACGGGGCGCTCGCGCATCCGCGCGTCGCCGTCGATCCG
>JAKBCQ010000756.1 GCA_021807585.1 Planctomycetota bacterium
GCGCTGGCGCTTTTGGGGCGAGGAAACGGCTTGTTGCGGCTGCCGCTAACTCCTCTCGACGAACG
Organism: Planctomycetota bacterium; assembly: GCA_021807585.1. Classification (GTDB taxonomy): domain Bacteria; phylum Planctomycetota; class Planctomycetia; order Isosphaerales; family Isosphaeraceae; genus JAKBCQ01. The sequence goes on from JAKBCQ010000756.1 coordinate 66, forward strand.
AGGGCGAGCGACGCTCGCGGCGAGCCTCAAGCGTTACGGCCTCGATCCAAACGAGGCGCTTTGATATTTTGACCCGAGCGATCGGCGATTGACATCGTAACGGCTCGTTCGTTTTTGGTGAAAATACGTGATGGAGAGAAAAAGTCGTTGCCAAGTGATATGCGGCCGGCTAGAATACGTTGAAGCACGAACGTCTCCATCAGTCGGCTATCGCATAATTTCATACGCGATGGATGCTTGCGGATTAAGGGCGTTTGTGCGGTTAAGTCGTCATCCGTGTTATTTTTTTCGTGTTTGCGCAGCGACGGCCTTGTACGAGTCTATCAATCATACGTTCAGGCGATTCCCCCCCGCGTTTTCGGACGTATTTCACAGCGTCGTCGGCCTTGTTTTGGCGTCCCTTGGCGGGGGCGGGTCGGCGTCGAATCTTTTTAACGACAGGTGAAAATCCCATGGCCAAGAAAATGATCAAGCGAGCGAACGAAGGCGCCGGACAAACCGCGACGGGCATGCCCGCAGTCTCCGATCAGATCGTCCGTGAGCTCGCGCAGGTCTTCAAACTCCTCAGCGACGAAACGCGGCTCCGAATCCTCCTTTACCTGGCCCAGAACGAGGAGATGCACGTCACCCAGTTGTGCAATCGTCTCGGCCAAAGCCAGCCCGCGGTCAGCCATCACCTCGCTCTCTTGCGCGTCTCCGGTTTGATCGAATCGCGACGTGAAGGTAAGCACAACTTCTACAGCGTCCGCTCCGATCATTTCGGAGAACTCCTCGTCGACCTCTTCTCGTCGACCGGAAGCATGCCCAAGAAGATCCGCTTCCACGACTTCATCCTCACCTACGAAGGCGAGTGAGCCCGCCGCGCCGAGATCCCCTCGGCGCCTCCGCTTCCTAAGCTGAGAACCACGCGGATCGATAATCTCGAACGCCGTTCGAGATTATCGATCCCTTTTTTTCGGTTCAAACGACTCGATCGAATTACGTCAGCCGAGAGGTTATAGCATCATCATATCATTTAGATTGATGGCGGCTTGAGTTCCATTGCTTTCGAATCTTCGATCACGATCGCTCGTCGGGAAATCGTTTCTCGAAATCATCAATGAACCTGCCGATCTGTTTCATCCCGTCGCGCCTTGATTTGGGAAACCGTTTCTCAAACCAACCGTCGACCTTGCCGAACGCCTTGGGCCAGAGTATCAATCCCCCCGCAACGACCGCGGGCACTCCTACCATCCCCGGCAACACCACTCCCAGAGCCCCCACCGAGACGAGCATCACTCCGATTTCCTTGGGCATCGCTCGAAGGCGATCGCCGTCGAGCGCGGCGTCGGTCTGGTGCGTATCCGTCGCATGCGACGGATCGCGATCGGACCCGTTCAAATCCGCCGACGCTCGGTCGAGTCGATCGCCTCGGCTTTCTCCCGCGTTCGAGGCTTCTTCCCCGGGATTCATCGTCGCGCTCATGTTCCCACCAACAGCGTTCGTGAATGTAAAGATCCCAATCAGGAATCGACCCGATTCCCCATCTTATTACGTTCCTGTCGGATGATTGGTCGTACCAGGATAACGTTTTTCCAGATCGACCAGAAATCGTTCGATTTGACGCATGCCCCCGTCGTGCATCTTGGGATACTTTCGCTCGAACCAGTGCTCAACCTTGCTGAACCCGCGCGGCCAAAGCGCAAGCCCCCCCGCTATGAAAAACGGCGTGCCAATCGGCCCCGGCAGAACCAGGCCGATGATTCCGACCGTGATCAGCAGAATCCCAATTTCGGGAGGGAGCGAATTGAGCGATCGAATCATCGCTTCCGAGCGCGCCGAATCGCCGTCGAACGTCGCGAGCTCGGCGCCGGTACCGTTCATCGAGGGGGAATCACTCATGAGGAACTCCTGGTTGTTGAGACAAAACCCATGTTACAGCAGAATTGGTGATGATTGGTTCGGATTGGATCGATCCCGGGTAACGTTTTTCGAGATCGGCGAGATAGCGTTCGATTTGCGCCAGGCCGATCTCGTGCGATCGGGGAAACCGGCGGAGGACCCAGTGTTCCATGCACATGAATCCTTTGGGCCAAAAGACGAGTCCTCCCGCGATCAAAAAAGGCGTGCCCACCGGCCCCGGCAACAACACTCCGATCACTCCGACCGTGATCAACAACACTCCGATTTTGGTCAGAGATCTCCTCATCGTGTCTATCCGCCGGGTGACCGAGCCGATCGAACCGAAGTTCGCCGGCTCGCACGAAGGTCGATCGTCGGGGGGAACTTGATCCATAAAAATCCCTTTGCATCATAAGAATCAAGCCGAGCCGGCAATCGATCGGGGTTAATGACGTTCTTCGATCCGTTTATTGGTCTTGGCGAAAATCGCCAGCGTACCGAGATTCGTCACGACGACCGTCGCCAAACTCGTGAGCCCAAATAAAAAAACGCCCGTCAAACAAAGCACGTTGGGAATAACCGTCGACCGCGCCACGCCCCGCGCTCGCTCGACGTGATCGAGCGCCGTCGTCCACAACGGTTCAATCGCGTCGAGCCCGGGACGAATGAGCAACGCGTCGGCGGGATTCCTCGCGGCGTCGATCTCTCCCGAAAGTGAAATCGTCGCGAACGCCTCCCTCGACGCCGAACGATAACGTGAACAATCTCCTATATAACAGACCTTTTTCGATTCGCCCGCGAGCCTGCGCAACACGCCGATCCGATCGGCTTCGGATCGCGCCTGATTCACCGACCCGACGCCGAGTTCGGCGCAGCGACGTTCGGCGCCGGCGTCGACGGTATCCGAAATCAAACCGATCGACAC
>JAKBCQ010000016.1 GCA_021807585.1 Planctomycetota bacterium
CGCCGCCGTCTGATCCTAAAAAAGCCTCGAAAATGTATGATCGAGTCGTATCCGATTTGGAATCTGTATTACTGAGAACTATATCAACCATTCTTCAATGATGTCTTTCAATAAACGAATTTGATCACCACGATCGCATCCTGTTCCGTCTCCGGAAGGAGCTTCACTTTCGCGATCGCCCGCTCCAACAGGCTCGACATCGATCTCGCTCCTAAAGCGGCGTAGGCGCAAGCATATCAACCGACGCGCAAGCGAGGGTCTTATGATAATAGCATGAAAACTTTTAATTGATCATTTGATCGGACCCTCGCTTGCGCGTCGGGTTAGTATAATCCAACATCCGTCGTCTCAAGAATGCGCACACGGAGCGTAGAAGTTACAGACAAAGACTTTATCATCATGCCCCGGACCGATCAATCCACTCAAGGGTTGATCCCTCGGGACGCTTGCTTGATGATAATCGGAACTAGACGCGCTGGAAACGCCAAGCCCGTGAATGTGTAGAGAATATCCCGATGAAAAACGACCGTTTCCGAAGTTTATCAACGATGATCCTGACGGTGTGCGCGGCTTCGCCCGTCATTGTCGGCTTTGCGATCGTCGCATTCGTGGCGACGCCCCACGCGGCGTCCAAGGCGAGCCGGCCCGCGGTCGTCAAGATCGTCAAAACCGCCTCGGGATATCGACTGACTCGCGACGGCGCGCCGTATTTTATCAAGGGAGGCGGAGGCGACGGTTCGCTCGACGAACTGAAACGAGCGGGCGGGAATTCGGTTCGAACGTGGGGCGTCGAAAACGCCGGAAAGGTTCTTGACGAGGCGCACAAACGTGGACTCACCGTCACGATCGGTATCTGGCTCGGCCACGAACGCCACGGATTCAGCTACAACAACGCCGATCAGGTTTTTGAACAGTACGACAAAGCTCGTAAGGCGATCGAACGCTTCAAAAACCATCCAGCCCTCCTCATGTGGGGAATCGGCAATGAGATGGAAGGTTATGAAAAAGGGGATAACGCCGCGATCTGGTCGGCGATCAACAACATCGCGTCGCTCGCCAAAAAGCTTGATCCGAATCATCCGACGATGACCGTCCTCGCCGAAATCGGCGGCGATAAAGTGAAAAACGTCCATCGTCTTTGCCCCGATATCGAGAGCGTGGGGATCAACAGCTACGGCGGCGCGGCGACGCTCGCCGACCGCTACGCCAAGGCGGGAGGAACCAAGCCGTTCGTCGTCGCCGAATTCGGGCCCGCGGGACAATGGGAATCGCCCAAAACCGCGTGGGGCGCGGCGATCGAACCGACGAGCGATCAAAAGGCCGAAGCTTACCGTAAGATTTATAAGGGGACGATCGCCGACAAACCGCTTTGTTTAGGATCTTATGCGTTTATATGGGGTCATAAACAAGAAGCGACAGCCACATGGTTCGGGCTGTTTCTGCCCGACGGAAGCAGGACGCCCGGGATCGACGCGTTGAGCGAGCTTTGGACGGGATCTCCTCCCAAGAATCGCTGCCCGTCGGTCTCGGCGATCAAGCTTGAAGGCGCCGACAAGGTTGCTCCAGGTTCAATCGTCAAGGCTTTGATCAAGGCGAGCGATCCCGAAGGCGACCCGATCCGAATCGATTGGGTCGTCCAAAAAGAGGCGTCGAGTTACGGATCGGGAGGCGACGCCGAGGCCGCGCCTGCCGTTTTTCCCAAGGCGATCGTTAAAACCGACGGCGCGAGCGTCGAGCTGCTCGCCCCGCGAGGCGGCGGCGGTTATCGTCTCTTCGCATATGTACACGACGATCACAAGAACGCCAATGTGGTGAATATTCCATTTTATATTGAAGCGCCGATTGAAAAGGCCGTTTCCCGAAAAGGGACGCTTCCGCTCCGCGTATACGCCGAGGCGGGCGACGCGCCGACGTACGTTCCGACGGGTTGGATGGGGAACGTCAAGGCGCTTACGCTCGAGCCGAACTGCGCGATCGAACCGCATATGGGCAAAACATGTTTTCAGATTGATTATAAAGATACGAAAGATTGGGGAGGGGTGGTGTGGCAGAGCCCGCCGAACGACTGGGGCGATCTTCCCGGCGGGTTTGATTTAACGGGCGCCAAAGCGCTCGTCTTTTGGGCGCGGGGCGATCACGGCGGCGAGGTCGTTTCGTTCGAGTTCGGGCTGCTCGGTCCCGATAAGAAATTCCCCGACTCGGCGTCGGCCAAACTCGCCAAAGCGACGCTCACGAAAGATTGGAAACGGTACGAGATCGAATTGACGGGCAAAGATTTAAGTCGCATCAAAACCGGATTTTGTTTTGTCGTCGCCGCCGAGGGCTCGCCGATCCGGTTTTATCTCGACGACGTGACGTTTGAGTAATGCGAGCGCGATCCCTCGATCGATGCGCTTGTGTTTCTTTTTCCTGTTCGGATCGTAATCGAATGCTCGCCCGGTTCGCGGCGGGATTTGGCGCCATCTAATTAACTTGTATACATAGATATTTATTCGTCGTCGGCGGGGGCCTGGGGCGGGCGCGGTTTGTCGCGGTCGGAATCGCCGTTTTCGGCGTCGATCTTGAAATCGGCGAGCTTCTTGTGGAGCGTGTTGCGGTTGATACCGAGCCGCGCCGCGGCTTTGATTTGAACCTGATCGCACGACGTGAGAACCTGCTGGATCAGCTCGCGCTCAACCTGGCCGACGATTCGATCGTGAAGATCGTTCGCGGTCGATCCCGCGGCTAGGATTCCCTGGCGCACGAGATCGGCGGTGAGACTCGCAAGCCCTCCTCCGCCGCGCGGCGAGCGGATCGCACGGGGAGGATTGACGCCGCGGAGACGAGGCGGAAGGAGATCGGCGACGAGTTCATTTCCCGAACCGAGGACGACGGCGCGCTCGATGTAATTTTGCAGCTCGCGGACGTTGCCGGGCCAGTCGTGCTCGCGCAACAACCGCATCGCATCGGGTTGAATTCTCCAGGATTCACGGCGGTTTTGTTCGGTATAACGTTTGAGAAAACTTTCAACCAAGAGCGGGATGTCGTCGCGTCGATCGCGGAGTGCGGGAAGATCGATCGAGATGACGTTCAATCGATAATAGAGATCTTCACGAAAGCGTCCGGCGTTGATTTCGTCGACGAGATCGCGGTTCGTGGCGGCGACGACGCGGACGTCGACCTTGAGCGTTTTGGTGTCGCCGACACGTTCAAATTCGCCTTCTTGAAGGATTCGTAATAATTTGACCTGTAATTTCGGCGACGTGCTGTTGATTTCGTCAAGGAAAATCGTGCCGGTGTGCGCGGCCTCGAATCGGCCGGTGCGGTTATCGACGGCGCCCGTGAACGAACCTTTGACATGGCCGAAAAGCTCGCTTTCGAGCAAGCTTTCGGTGAGCGCTCCGCAATTGACGCGAATATAGGGGCCGCTTTTCCGAGGGCTCAGGTCGTGAATCGCGCGGGCGACGAGTTCCTTCCCCGTTCCCGTCTCGCCGACGATCAAAACGCAGGCGCGAGTCGGGGCGACCTGCCGCGTGACGCGATAAACCTCGCGCATCGCAACGCTCTCGCCGATCACTCCGGGAAGAGCTTGCTCGACATCGCTAGGTGATAATATCGGCATATTTACGTCCTACCTGAATCCTCGTCGTCCTTCGATCCTCAATCCTGGCGGCCGGCGATCTGACAATCTTCGAGTTCTCCGCTTCCTCTCTCCTTACTCTTGTCTCCTCTCCATTGATTCTTGTATCGATCAAGGGAGCGAACCGAAATCGCTCGATTCGTCCCTCGGCGATCTCTTATCCATATGCTAAAGCATAAATTGATTAATGATCCTAAATTAGTTTTGATCGGGGGCGGGGATTCCACCCGGCCCGGGTTTTTGAGCGCCGTCGGCGGGGGCTTGTCGCCGTTCGTTCGCGGGAGGGTTTCCGTCGGGCGCCGCGGGGGGGTTCGCTTGCGGAGCGCCGTTTTGGCCTTGCGGTTGCTGATTTGGCGACTGCGCCAGCGGATCGGAATCAGCGAGCAGCTTGCCCACGAACGCGGGTTTGGGCCTCATCGCTCCCACGATCACCGCGAGCGCCGCGTGGAGGTTGGGGTCGCGCGAGCGGGCGTCGTTGAGCTGCGCAGCGAGCGACTCTTCCTGCGAAGCCGAGATGACGGGGCCGAACCGTTGAATGCTTTGCGCCAGTTGAACCGCCGCGGTGACGCGCAACGGCAACGGCCGCGCGGGACTGAGCACGACGTCGGCGAGGCTTTGCTGCGCCTTTGAATCGGCGATGTCTTCCAGGGCGACGGTCGCGGGAATCGCCACCCCCGGAGGCGCGCTCACGAGAGCCGTCGTGATTTGCGCCTCGACCTTCGCAAGGTCGTTCTCGAACGGGCTTCCCGGGGCGTTGGCGATTCGACCCAGAAGCGCCGCGGCGGTCTGAGCGTACATATCGCGTTCGGCCGCCGAGATCGGTTTGGCTCGCATCGACGCCAACCGATTATCCAACTGCGATTTCATCGCCTTCTCGTCGACGGGCAAGATGATAAAGCGCAATCGCTTGTCATTTTCCAAATAATGTTTCACGCGGAGCTCATAATTTTGAGGTCCATATAAAAGAATGGGCAATCCCGCGGTGCGAGCGTCTCCCCGAAGATTGGCGAGGGTATCGGCGAGCGTCCAAGCGCCTTCGAACAGATCGGGTTCGATGAATACGACCTCGACGTCGGCGGAACGCGCCGCGAGCTCGAATCCCGCGGGGCCGGTCTCGGCGGTCGCGACGTCGAAGCCCAATTTGATCAGGTGCGACGCGATGAAATTGCCGCGTCGGTTGCTCGAATCGATGATGATCGCTCGGGGCAGGGGTTGATTCCCCAGGAATCGAGCCAGCACGGGGACGACGAAGCTTGACCCGGGAAACGGCTTCCGAGGGTCGAGCATCACCAGAGCGCGAGCCGCGGCGAACTGAACGCGACGATCGGGCGCCTTCAGCGCCTCCATCAGCGGGAACGGTCGAGCGCCCGAAGTCATCGCGCTCGAATCGGCGATTTGTCCCAGGATCGTCGCCGCGGCCGCGGCGAGCTCCATGTGATCGTCGGCGATCGCGGTTCGTAAAACGTCTCCCATCACGTCGGCGCCCGAAGCGAGCGCAATCGGATAAACACCTGTCGGATCTTTTGTGGGAAAATTGGGCGCCCCCACGCGATCGATCGCCTTCTCGACCGCCAAACTGACGAAGACGACCTGCGCCTCGCGGTTTGACGGATCGATCTCGATCGCCCCGCGCGCGAAATCGAGCCCGAGCACGGCCTCGGCGTCCGCCGTTGAAAGGACCTCGGGAATCAGCCCTGAATCGGGATCGTCGATCCAAACCTCGACCTTCGGACCCGGAAACTTACGTTCATGTCGGTGATAACTCCATGCTTCATCGATCAACAAGCGAATCGGCGATTTTGGCTGTGCGTCGTAGGTTTTGCCCGTCAGTTTGGTGATCGCGCGCCGAGCCGCGGTTTGCGCGGTCGGTTCAATTCCGGGGAGCGCCGCGTTGATCGTCAAACTGGGAATCGCGCGGAGATCGCCGATCGAAGCGAGCGCCTCGGCCGCGGCGGCGGCGAGGTTCGGTTTGGGGCTTTGGAGCAACCCGATCAAAGCCGGTACCGCGGTACGATCGAGCTCTCCCATCGCGCGGGCGATCTTGCCCCGTTCTTGTACCGAATAACTATTTTTATCGAGCGCTTTGGCAAGATAGGGGACGGCGTATTGACGAGCGTCGCGGAGTTGTTGAACCGCGTAGGCGCGCTCTTCGTTCGATCCCGTCGAGGCCGCGACGAATTTCTCGATGCGAGCGGGTCGAACCGCTTCGCGCCGCGACGCGGCGTCGAAAATCGTCGCGAGCTTTTTGCCCAATTCCTGGGTGACGGGATGATCGTCGAGCCTCAGGATCGACCCGATCCCGTATTTGTCCTGAATCGCCGCGAGCGTCGCGTCGTCAGGATTTGCTTTAATAAACGTGTTGATATAAGGGACTGCTTGATCGGGATGACCGACGCGGACGAGATAATCGATCGCGTCCCAAAGTTCGCCGGGGGTTTTGGGGGTTTTGGCGAAGCTCTCGGTTCCGGGGGTTTGTGCGCGAGCGTCGCGGATCGCGGTCGCGAAGACGACGGCGATCGATAAGGCGAAGGCGACCGCCGCGACCGAAGCCGATCGGTCGATCCGCGGCGATTCGTCCAGAGACGTTCGATTTTCAATGCGCGGCGGCGTGAATCGCTTGAACATGGTTCACATTTCCACCTGGATCGACCGGGTAGTTGGGGATATAGCGATACGATTGCAAGCGAAGGATCGGTCGAATCGATCGATTCTATCGAAGAATTCGCCGGAGACAGTTATCACCACGAAATCATGATTGAAGCGCCTCGAGCTCGGGTTGAACGAGATCGGCGAGAGTCTCGCGGCGGCGGACGACGCGGGCTCGCGATCCCTCGACCAAGATCTCGGCGGCTCGGGGTCGCGTGTTGTAATTCGAGGCCATCACCATGCCGTACGCTCCGGCGGAGAAGGTCGCGAGCAGATCGCCCCGATCGAGCCGGGGCAGGGAGCGGTCTTTGGCGAGGAAATCGCCGCTTTCGCACACCGGGCCGACGACGTCCCAATGTGAGGTTCCGGGGATCTCGGACTCAAAATCGACCGGCTCGGTTGGAACGCCCGAAGGGGGCGTGACCGGCCAAATCTTGTGAAACGATTCGTACAACGACGGCCTGATGAGATCGTTCATCGCGGCGTCTTGAATCACGAACCGTTTTTCACCCGACTCTTTGGTATATATCACACGACTGACGAGTACGCCCGCGTTCCCCACGATCGATCGACCGGGCTCGAGCGCCAATCGACATCCCAGGCTTTTCACACCGGGAACGATCACCCGCGCGAACTCGGAAACGTCCTTCGCCTCGCGCCCTTTGTAATTGATCCCAAATCCGCCCCCCATATTGTACCACGCGATCGGATGACCCATCGCGCGCAGCTCGTTCACCAGCTCGACCCCCTTCGCCACCGCGCCCGCGTACGGCTCGACCGTCGTGATCTGCGATCCAATGTGCATGTGCAAGCCGATCATCGATAACGATTTGATCGTGACGATCCGCCGCGCCGCGGCGAGCGCCCGCTCGATATCCATGCCGAACTTCGATTCCTTTTTTCCGGTTGAAATATACCGATGCGTTTTGGGATCGACGTCGGGGTTCACACGGAGCGCAACCGGAGCGACCTTGTCGAGAGTCGCCGCGACGCGGGCGATCGCTTCGAGCTCGGCCTCGCTCTCCACGTTGAACATCAAAACACCCGCGGTCAAACCCTCGGCGATCTCGTGATCGGTCTTACCCACCCCCGCGAACACCGTCCGACCCGCCGATCCCCCCGCCAACCCCACGCGATACAACCCCCCCCCCGAAACGACGTCGAACCCGCTGCCACGCGCCGCCATCGAACGCAGAATCCCCAAATTCGAATTCGCCTTCACCGAATAACAAACAAGCGGATCAACCTCGGCGAACGCGCGCTCGAGCGCGCCCAAATTCCCCGCGATCGCGGTCTCGCTGTAAACATAAAGCGGCGTCCCGTACCGATCCGCCAGATCGGCCACCGAAACGTCCTCGCAATATAAACGACCGTCTCGATAATGAAAGTAATTCATGCGTTCATCCGTATCAAATAATAAAGTTACGATACCTTATTGGTATTGGGATCTTTATGAGAAACGACGCCGAGCCGCGTGCTCCAATAGCGCAAACGGCGATCGACCTCGGCGGGCGCGGTCGACCCCTCCGAGCGGAACGCGGCGATCGCGCTCGCCGCGCCGAGCTTACTTTTGATCGAACCGTCGAGACCCGGGTGCGCCGCGCCGAATTCGGAGTCGTCGAGATCGACCAATCGAACCCCGCGACGCTCGCACGCCGCGACAAGCTTGCCGACGACCTCGTGCGCCGCGCGCTGCGGAATCCCCCGCTCAATCAAAGCTTCCATCAATGTTGTTGCGTCAAGATAACCTTCATCCAGACGTGACGCGATGATTTCTCGATTGAGCCGCGCGCCGCGAACCAAAACCGCGGCGAGCTCCAAACACGATTCGACCGTGTCGAACGCGTCGAACACGGGCGCCTTGTCCTCCTGAAGGTCGCGGTTGTAGGCGAGCGGCAATCCTTTAATCAAAACAAGAAGTGTTGAAAGCGCCCCCACAACCCGCGCCGAGCGGCCTCGAATCAGCTCGAGAACGTCGGGATTCTTCTTTTGCGGCATGATGCTGCTGCCGGTGCAAAGCGCGTCCGGGAGCTTCAAAAAGCCGAACTCTTTGGTGCTCCAGATCACCCATTCCTCGGCCCAGCCCGCCAAATGCTCGGCGATCATCGTCAGCACGAACACCGATTCGACCGCGAAATCACGATCCGACGACGAATCGAGGCTGTTCGTCGAGACCGAGTCGAAACCAAGCAGACGAGCCGAAATCGATCGATCGATCGGTAAAGTCGTTCCCGCGAGCGCCGCCGAACCAAGCGGCGAAACGTTCACCCGCTTGCGGCAATCACCCGCGCGATCGCAATCGCGGTCGAACTTCTCGACATAAGCCAAAAAATAGTGCGAAGCGAGGATCGGTTGGGCGCGCTGAAGGTGCGTGTAACCGGGAAGGATCACGTCGCGATGACCGATCGCCGCCTCGACAAAAGCCGCTTGCAGATCGACGAGCCGAGCATGAATCCGATCGATCCCGTCCCGAATCCACATCCGTAGATCCGTGGAAACCTGATCGTTGCGGCTCCTCGCGGTGTGAAGCTTGCGGCCGACATCACCAAGCCGATCAATCAACGCCGATTCGACATGCATATGGATATCTTCACGCGAAATGTCGAAGACGAACGTCCCGTTTTCGATCTCCGCCTGAATTTCCGTCAATCCCCGCACAATCCGCTCGCACTCGTCGGTCGTCAGCAAGGCGACCTCGGCGAGCATCCGCGCGTGCGCGATCGACCCCCGAATGTCGTGCTCGAACAGCCGCCGATCGAGCGTGATCGACTCGGTAAATCGTTCGACGCGACGGTCGGTGTGAGTCTCGAACCGACCTCCCCACGGCTTCTCGGCCAATCCGTCAATCTCCTCGCTGGTGCTTAACTTGCGCATAAATACGGCAATTACTGATTAATATTAGGCACGCGGCGACGTCTTAGTCAATCATCCCGCCACGAATCTTACCCAAGGACACGCGATTGGCGCGATTACGCAAAAGCGGGGCGATCGATCGACGCCCTGACGCCGTTGATTCGCATTGAGACTCGACACGATCGTCGCATCTTGAGTTCGATCGATCCGCTTCGACCGATCTGTTCGGAATTGGTGAAATCTGCTAGGAAGGCCGATGCAGTCTGATTGAAGATTGATCGAGGTCGATCCCAGGGAGGGGGTCGGATGCGATTCCATGAAACTTCGGCGCGACCAAGAAGGCGGATGAGGCGGTTCCACGCCTCCGAGGATTCCCCTTCGGTCTTGGATCCGCCGCGGTTGAAGCCGCTGGTGCGCTCGGCGCCGCGATCGGCGATGTTCTTGCCGCTCGCTCTGCTTGTCGCGCTCCTGCCGGGTTTATACGCGCTCGGACAAAGCTGGGATCTCGACCCGCCGGGCCCGTGGTGGGGTTTGCGCGCCCTCGCGGTGATCGAGGGGCGAACGCTCGATCAAGTTCCACTCGTCGACGAAATCGGCCTCCCGGCCGAGGCGTGGGCGTACAAAACCGTCGCGCTCCAGCCGCCGCTTTATGCGTGGCTTGAAGCCGCGGGGTTGTCGTTAAGCCCGCGCCGCGACCCGATCTGGACGGTCTTGCCCAGCTATCTCGCGGGCGCCGCCGCGGTCCTTCTCGTGTATCTCCACGCGCGGAGCCGCAGAACCGCGGGAACGGCGCTCCTCGCCGCGATCTTGGTCGGCCTCAATCACACCGTCATCGGTCAAATGCGCCTCGCCTCGCCCACGACTCTCGGCCTCGCGTCGCTGACCGCTTATTTATTATGCTATTTTTATTATTTTCAATATGAAACCCGCTCCGAAACGACCCCGGCGATCGCGGGGGGGATCTGCCTGGCGATCGCCGCGGCGAGCGTCGGCCCGATTGCGGCGTTCGTCGTCCCCGTCGTCGGTTTGCACGCCGTCATCTGGAACGCCAACGCCGTTCCTTGCGAACGACGCCGCGGCGGGCTCCTTTCCTTCCGGCGAAGTTATCCAAATCTCAATTATGTTTTAATATCTTCAATTCTTGGTTTGGTTGCGACGGCGCCGTGGTATATTCTGATGTTTCGCACACACGGGTCGGAATTCATCGAGGCGTTGCTGGCGCCCGCGGATTCTCAGAGCGTTCCGGGCGAGCGCGGTCCCGGGATCGTGCTTCGGCTGCTCGAGCTCGCTCCCGCGATTGTTCCGCTCGGTTTCCTGGGAGCGTGGCGGGTCGTTTCCAAAATCCTCACCGATTTCACTGAAGACGCCGAAACCTCGGCGGGGTTGTTCTGGCTCGTTTGGCTTTTGATCGCGTGCCTGATCCCGGCGGTTCTGCCGACGGCGCCGCGATCGTTGATCGATTCTTTTATTTTGATTCCTTTGGGTTTATTATCCGCCTCGGCGATCGCCGATCTCGCGGCGCGCAACCTTCCCGTCCGAGGCCTGATGATCGTCGCTCCCGCCACCGCGGCGGCGATCGCCTGGTCGACGAGCCTCGACCTGCGCAACGGCATTTATGATTTAATCGCGGGTCGCGCCGATTACGCGACGGCGCTCGGCTTGCATTTAGCTTTGGATGTGTTGATCGCGTCGGCGTTCCTGGCGAGCAAGCTCGGTCGCTGGGCTCGGCGACGTGACGCCAGAAGACGCTTGATCCTCGCGTGCTTTTTGATCGCGGTGATCGGCGGCGTGATCGGCAAGGGATTGCACGAGGCGCACTTCCGCCACCGGGAAACGCGCGACCTGCTCGATTTAAGGCGCATCGTCCTCCGCCGCCGGCAGACCGAACCGTTCACCCTGGTCGCGGTCGTCGGACCGTCGAAACCCCTCAATTCGTTCCACAACCGATCGGTTCCTTCGAGCTTCGCCCCCGGCGGCAGGCTCCGGTTCATCCTCCGAGCCACCCTCCCAAAATTGCGTCAGATCGATCTTACATCAATTGATCAACTGCTTAAACTTCCTCCCGGAAAACGTTTGATTATTTTGCTCGGCGCCGATCAAAGGCTTTCGTACCCGATGCAATCTCGGCTCAATCTCGAGGCGATCCATCCCGGAATCTCGGGAATCCTCGAGGCCTTCGCCACGACCGAGGAACCTCGAAAAACGATCGATCATTGAACATCTTATTAATAACAAAAAAGTCTTGCATTTTGATTATTAAAAATTAATAGCATGATGTTTTGCATGTATAAAGCATGCGATCGGTCGCGATCGATCCGGCGATCTCCGAGGCGGCTCTTTCGCTCTTGGTTTCGTTCTTATAATTTCGTTGAGACGGTTCGAGCGTCGAATCGTCGCGGCGATCTTGGGATGATCGCACACCGACGCCACTGAAAGGGACGACTTTATGAATTGGATGAGCGTATTCGCTCAGGCCGAGTGTTATGACAAATTCCTCGATCGATTCGCCAACACGTTTCAGCGCGATCGCTGGGATTCGATGCACGCGCGGATTCGGCTCGCCGAGGATCAGCTCGCCTTGCTCAAAAGCTTTCAGCGAAGAATGCCCGTCATCTGCCTGGCGGGAACGTGGTGCGGCGATTGCGTGAATCAATGCCCGATCTTCGATCACTTCGCCAGGGCCTCATCGGCGATCGAATTACGCTTCCTCGATCGCGATGCCGTCGCCGAAGTTCGCGATATGCTCTCCATGAACGGCGGGCATCGCGTCCCCGTGCTCGTCTTTTTGAGCGAGGACGGCCGCGAGGTCTTCCGCTACGGCGAGCGAACCCTCTCCACCTACCGACGCCTCGCTCAACGCGAATTCGGAGCGTCGTGTCCCACCGGCATCGTCCCCCCCGCCGATAACGAAACCGCGGCCGTCGTTTCCGAATGGCTCGCCGAATTCGAACGCGCTCAACTCATCCTCAGACTCTCCCCCCGCCTTCGTTCCATGCACAACGATTGATCCTCCTTCAATTCCCCCCCCAATTGAACTTCTAATTGCTATTTACTGATGCAATCGTGATCGGTTGAAACCGTGATCGTTCGACCCGATTGAAACCACTCGCTCGACTGCGCATCATCACCGCGCTTAGGCGTCGCGCTCGGGATGATACGAAAGCCCCCCCTGAGGGAAGACGCGAACCGATGGAGCGGATTCGCGGCCGATCTTCTTGGAGATATCGGCCCAAAGCCGCGTCTGTTCGCCGTAAAGCCGGATCGGACCCAGCCGCGACCCGAATCGAGCGTGTAAAGTCGGCGCATAAACATAAACCGACCTGTTGACGACTAGCTCGCGCGCCCACCGCAGCAGGAACGTCCCCGGTCGTCCCAGCGCCGCCGCGGCGCGCTCCGCCACGACAA
>JAKBCQ010000757.1 GCA_021807585.1 Planctomycetota bacterium
GGCGCCGACCGAAGCCGCCGCGGAGACGGGGACTCAACCCGAACTGATTCGCGCTCGCCCCGACGAGAAGGGGGAGGAAGCGGACAAGGGGAAAGACAAGAAGTAAACATAGCGTGATTCGGCCGGAGCGATCACGGTCGAGGGGAATGCGAGCCGCGGCGCGGGCGAGTTCATGGTCAAGCTTGTCGTCGGCCTGGGGAATCCCGGGTCCAAATACGAGAGAACACGACACAACATCGGCTTTGAGGTCGTCGATCGCATCGCCGCGGGGGGCTCGGGGGTGACGTTCGGTCGGAAGCATGAGGGAATGTTCGCCGAAACCGAGATCAATCATCATCGGATTTGGTTGCTCAAACCCGAGACTTTCATGAATTTGAGCGGACGATCGGTCGCGCGGGCGCTCAAGTTTTTGGAGGGAGATCTGGCGAATTTGTTGGTCGTTTGCGATGATTTGAATCTTCCCCTGGGCAAGCTGCGGATTCGAAAATCGGGTTCCGACGGCGGCCAGAAGGGTTTGCGCGATATCACGGCGCATCTTGGCGGCGACCAATACGCTCGATTGCGGATCGGCGTCGGCGACCCTGGGGAGCGGGACGCGGCCGATTTTGTCTTGAGTCGATTCCGTCCCGCCGAACTCCCCGTGATCGAAGACGCGCTGATCCTCGCCACCCAGGCCGTCGCGGTTTGGGTTACGCAGGGAATCGACGCCGCGATGAATCGCTTCAACGGTCCCGCGACGGGCTAGCCCGAACCGAAGGGACGACTCTTAACCGACACCGAACCGCCACTTAACCGGAGGCTTTGTAGCTTGTCCGAGAACACATATGAGGGGATGTTTGTGCTGGATAGCAATAAGGTCGCCGTCAATTGGGACGAGACCGTCCAGCATGTGCACGGGATTTTGACGCGCAATCAGGCGTCGATCGTCGCGAGCCGGCAGTGGGACGAGCGTCGGCTCGCGTACCCGATCAACGGTCATAAGAAGGGAACATACCTTCTTACGTATTTTAAATCGGGGGGTGAGAACATCAAGAACATCGTGCACGATTGCGGATTGAGCGACGTAATCTTGCGCGAGTTGATTTTGAAGGTTCATCCCAAGCTCGTCGAGCACCTGGTGAATCAGGCGATGACTTCGACGCCGAGCGTCGAAAGCGAGGACGAGCAGCGCGACGAGGAGCAATACGACCGGCCGCGGCGGCGGCGTCGCGACGAGTGAGCGTTCGATCGCGGCGGGGCGGGGATCGAAGCGATCTCCGGCGGTCGCGGGGAATGTTCGGGTTTGGTCGCGGGTCGCTTGAGCGACCCGACGAGACATGCTAGCGTAGAATCGGTACAACCGTTTACACTTGGCTTGATCATGACTCGCTTTGACGAAGCAGGGGGGTGCGCCGATGGCGGATTTGAACAAGGTTTTCTTGATCGGACGATTGACGCAGGATCCCGATCTCCGCTGGACGGCGGGGGGCGCGGCGGTCACCGACATTCGTCTTGCGACGAGCCGTTCGTGGACGAGCAAGGACGGCGAGCGCAAGGAGGAAACGTTATTCATCGACGTCACGGTATGGAATCGCCAGGCCGAGAATTGTTGCCAGTATCTCCGCAAGGGGCGGTTGGTTCACGTCGAGGGGTATCTCAAATCGGAAAGTTGGGAAACGTCGACGGGAGAGAAACGAAACAAGGTGAAGGTCGAGGCCGAACGCGTTCAATTTCTCGAACGGCGCGATGAGGCCGGCGCTCCAGGGGTCGGTTCGCCGCCGCACGAGGAGGACGAATTCGCTCCCCCTCCCGCGCGTGAGCCGCGTCGATCGGCGCCCGCCGCCGAATACCCCGCGCGACCGGCGCAGCCCGCTCCCTCAAACGGTCGTCAGGGTTCGGGATACGCCCCCCCCGCTTCGGCGCCGCAGCGACGACCCGCTCCTCCCCCCCCGCCGAGCGATCTCGACGAATCCGAGGAAGAAGATATTCCGTTTTGATCCGGTTGATGCGACGATTCACCGCAATCTATTTTGTATTGATATCTTGAATCGATACGACGTGTGATCGATTCCCTCTGGGAGTGTTTCGGAATCATGGCCAAGACGACCGAGAAGAAAGCCGCTGCGAAGCCCAAGAAAAAAGCCGCCGCGGATTCGAAAGCGAAGGGAAAAGGCGCCGCGACGAAAGCCGTCGCGGTGAACGAGCCGCCGCGTCAACCGGGGGTCGAGCGACGCAAAAATCATCCCACACGCGCCGTGGGGGGACATATGGAAGTCCTTCTAACGCAAGCGGTTCCGTTCGTGGGCAAACCCGGAGAGCTCGTCAAGGTGCGACCCGGATTCGCGCGCAATTACCTGTTGCCGCACGGCATGGCCACGTTCGCGACGCCGCACAACCTGCGGATCGTCGAGAAGCATCGCAAGCGGTTGCAGGCGATCGAAGAGGCTCGCCGCACCGATCTGATGAACCTCTCGGCGCAAATCGCGCGCACGTCGATCAAGATCGAAGCGAACGGCAACGCCGAGGGTTACTTGTACGGCTCGGTGAACGCCGAGCTCATCGCCGCGGGGCTCAAGGCGCGGAATCTCGCGGTCGACGCGAACAACGTGCGAATCGAGGGTCCGCTTAAAGAGCACGGACGGTATATTATCAAGGTGCACCTTGCGCCCGAGATCGATACCGAGTTCGAGCTTTGGGTTGTTCCGCCGCTGGAAGGTGCCGAGGGATCGGTTTGAGCGATCGTCTCGGCTCGCCGCGATCGACCACAACCCCGATTTGGCTGAAGCGTATCGAACCCGCCGTCGATACCATTGTTCAGCGGGCGACGGCGCGATGTGAATCCGCGCCGATCGTTTTTCGATCGCGTTCCCTGGTTCAACG
>JAKBCQ010000758.1 GCA_021807585.1 Planctomycetota bacterium
GTTCCATTCCACATAGTAACGCATTGAATCTTCGAGCACGTTTCCCGTCATTCGAAAATGCCGCGCTATGAACTCTCCCGCGGGACCGTGAAATCGAGGATCGTCGAACAATTTAAACGAGACGAGCGAACCAATCACTTTAAGCGGGTCGCGCGTTTGATGAAGAACGAGCCCCTTGAATTCGGGAATGAACGGAACGGCTTGAGCCGAGGAATCACCAAGGATGTCGATGTTCGAGTAGCAATGTTCGGGGGCGTATACCCATTCGTGGCCGCAAGGTATACCGATTCGAGTGAGCACCTGAGCGATATATGCCGTCCCGCATCGTCCGGTGCCCGCCACGATAAATTTCAACATTGTGGAATTCCCCAAATCTATAAATGTCGAATGGATTAAGCGCGTCGACGGAGGACGCGCGGAAACCTGGCGACGATTCCGCTCCAACCCTGAACGATCGGTCGGCTCGATTCCGTCGAAACGCGTTCCAATTCGGCGTCGGCGTTTTGGAGCTCGCGTTCAAGTTCGTCTCGTCGACTTAACAGCACGTAGCATTGCTTGGAAAGGATATCGCGCTCGAGGATCAAGGCGTTACGTTCGGCAAGAAGTGCGTCGTATTGTTGTTTCCAGTCGATATCCTCGATCGATGCGTCGAAGAATTCGCTTGCTTGATTCTCGGTATCGCTTCCTGGCATCGGTCCGTCGCCTTCCATCAATGTTCGGCGGGTTTTTGACCCAAGACATCGTTATCTGACATGCGGGGTGTGTCGGAAACGACGATTCTGCCGTCCGTTCGGTCGGTCGTTCGTCGCTAATTGAAAAACGTGATCGCAACCCGTTCGAGACCAACGTTTTTCTCATCGGACTTGAGACGAAGAATCTACACGGACGTCGCGGTTCGGAATAGGGGGATTTTGGCGGGATATCTCCCATTCGTTCGATTCGATTCAAATCGAATCCGAATCGTCGGAACGGCGCGATGGGATCGATTTCGCGGGTCGATCTCAACACATCGATCTTTCGTGCGCAGACTCCGTGCTCCCGGGTTTGATCGGGTCGATTCGCGTCGAATCGATGCGTCCGTCAGTCGGGGAGCCCCGCACGATCGACACACGAGGCTTTGGGAGTGACCGAAGCTTGAGAACGACGGTCGCTCGAACTCGGTAAGCTTGGTCGCTCGAGCTTGGGAACTTCGGTCGAAATGTGTTGATTTATTGCTTATTTGAGCGTTTGATTATGGTGCGTCGCGGTTGAGATCGAGCAAGCATGACTGGGGTGTGATTGATTTGCTCGCGGAGCCTTCGTGAGTGAAGTCGATTTGATTGAAGCGATCGGGCGGATGTCGCGGGCGCGAAAATCCGATAATAGGTGTGAGGATGATGAATCGGGATCGGCTTTGACGCGCCCGCGGATCTTGATTGACAGAATTCGGACACGTCCGTATAAACTCGCGTCGCCCAAATCGCGTAAAAAAAGGTGATCGCATGCGACCAGATTCGAGTGACGGATCGACGAATCCGACTCATGGGATGGGAGATCGAGTCGATTCGGGAGCGATCGGTCGCCGTCCTTCCCTGTCGCTTTCGAACGTTCGATCGTCGGCGCGTGAAGAGCATAAAGGGGAGCTAAAACACGCGTTGAGCCGCGCCCGACTTCGTTTAAGTGAGCAAGATCAGCGGATTTACGTGCTCGAATCGCGCGTCGTCGCGCTCGAATCCGAACTCGCCGAATTGCACGCTTCGATTTCGTGGAGATCGGTTCAACACTTGAGCCGATTGGCACGGCGAATCGCCCCCATTTCCGGCCGGCGCCGCGCGATCTTGCGTCGCGGGGCTCGTGCGGTCGCCTTCGTCTATCGAGCGACGAAGAAGTGCGTTCAATTTGCGGCGATCGACCCGGCGCGAAAATCGCTGCTCGGCCTCGATCGAATTCGATCGAAGACCGCGGCCGAAAACCGCCGCAAACGCGAAGATTTGCTCCGGCTGCGCGAAATCCGGTCGAATCCCCCCGTTTTTCCTCGTTTTGATCGTCCTCTCGTATCAATTATTATTCCAGTGCATAATCATTATTATGATACATATCGATGTTTAAAGTCAATTGAAAAAGAAACGACAGGATCATACGAGGTGGTGCTGATCGACGACGCTTCGACCGACGCGACGCGTGAGCTGGTTCGATATGCGAGCGGGATCGTATCGATTCGAAACGAGAAGAATTTGGGATTTGTGGGGTCGTGTAATCGCGGCGCGGCCGCGGCCCGCGGCGAATATCTGGTTTTTCTTAATAATGATACGCTGACGACTCCCGGGTGGCTCGACGCGCTTTTACGCACGTTTGATGATCACCCCCGAACGGGCCTCGTCGGAGCGAAGCTCGTTTATCCCGACGGTCGGTTGCAAGAGGCCGGCGGGGCGATCTGGAACGACGCGAGCGGGTGGAATTACGGCAAATTCGCCGATCCCGATCATCCCTCGTATAATTTCGTCCGCGAGGTCGATTATTGCTCGGGAGCTTGCGTGGCGATCCCGCGGACGCTGTTTCACAGCCTGGGAGGATTCGACGATCTCTACGCGCCGGCGTATTACGAAGACGTCGACCTCGCATTCAAGGTGCGTCATTCGGGCCGCCGCGTCGTTTATCAACCCGCGGCCAAAATTATTCATTTTGAGGGATTGACTTCAGGGACGAATGTCGAATCGGGAGTCAAGTCGTATCAAGTGGTAAACCGTATTAAGTTTCGCAATCGCTGGAGCGAACGGCTTCTGGCTCATCCCGAGCCGCCCGGGGAGATGATCCGAATCGTGAGGGCGCACGGCGATTCCGCGGACGATCGCGGTTCGGTTGTGATCATCGATCATCGGA
>JAKBCQ010000759.1 GCA_021807585.1 Planctomycetota bacterium
AACGCTGTCTTTCGCCGCGGCGGGGAGCACGGCGCTGTTGCTCGCGGGGTTTACGATTTGGATGTCGACCCTCTCGTGGCGGATCCGCGACGCTCTGTTCGCGTCGTACGCGGTCGAGCTTCTCTGGCTCGTCTTCATTCCCTTCGCGAGTCGGATTCAAGCGAGGACGTCGATCTCCCCCGCGGTCGATCGTGTGCTGGGAAAAGTGATCGAGGGATTGGTCGCTTCGCATCCGATGTCGTTGATCGATTTTAACGCGCTCTTCGGGCCGCGATCCAATCTTATGCTCAATGATTCAACGATCATGATCGCGGTGCAATCGATTCTTGGCGTGCTTTTCATCGCGATCGCGGCGGTTCGGCTTCGAGCGGTGTTTCGCGCGCAAGACGGACGCGTCGCGGCCAAGGGGGCGCGGTTGAAAGCGACTCCGCGCGGTTTCGCCCGATTGCGACACGAGCGACGCCCCGAGTGCGGCGACGATCCGATGCTTTGGAAAGAGTGTTGGACGGTTCGCAAGGTCGGCGCGGCGCGGAGGATCGGTCGGTTCGCGTCGTTCATTCTTATTCTTATGCTATTTTGTTCAACGCTCTATTGCGCGTATTACGCCTTGATGGAGACGCTTTTGCAGGGATGGATCGGCGGCCAAGATCAGGGATTCGGCGAGCGTTTTAGCTACATTCCGGGAAAAGGGATGTTCGCCTCGAGGATTCCGATCGGCGCGGGTTGGCGGATTCCCGATCGCAACGCGTTTTACTCGTTTCTTCAAATGTGGATTCCGTTTTTATCGTTCGTCTATCTGACGTCGATCGGAGCGACCGCGGCGACGGGGATCGCGGGCGAGCGCGATTCCGACACGTGGACGAGCCTGACGACGACGACGCTGACCGGCCGAGAGATCGTGAGCGCCAAAATCCGGGGAGCGATCCGGTCGAATCGCGTGCTTGTGTATATGATCCATTTTATGTTAATTTGCGGGGTTGCGACGAACGCGCTTTCTTGGCCTTCGATCGTTCTCGCCGCGGTTCAGCTAATCGTTTACGCGCGGTTCGTCGCGATCATGGGAACGGGGATCTCGCTCATCTCCAAAACGACTTATCGCGCACAACTGTTCACGTTCGGCGGGCTCGTGTTTTTCAACTTCCTCGGTCAGGGTTTGATGAACGTGTGGGATTGGCTATCACCGCGGGTTTATCCGGGATTCATGCCGTATCAGATCAGCGAAACGCTGTACGCTCCCTGGAGCGTGCAATTTCTCCGCAAGAATCCGCTATCGGGGTTCGTTGATTATGGATTTAATATGTATGTAATTTGTTACGACGCGTGGGGTTTGCTTTTGATCGCGCTTGCGGGGGTCGCGATTTACGTCGTCGCGTCGGTGTATCTTTCGCGGTGGATCGTCGGCGGGTTTGATCGCGTCGTCGGTCGCCCGGCGCGGCCGAACGCGGTTTTCGACGCGCTCAACGTCGAGATCGAGCCGGGTTGAACGCTTCGATTCGGTCAGGTCGATTGATTATGCGTAAATAATTGATTGCAAACATATTAACGTTTAAGCGTTTTGGTTAATTCGCGGGCGTGTTGATTTTGGGGAGCGAGTTTGAGCGCGGTTTCGGCGGCGCGGAGCGCCGCGTCGTCGCGTCGCGCGGCGCGGTATGCGAGCGCGAGCTGGTAGTAAACGTCGGCGCGGTTCGACATTTTAGCGGCGGCGAATTCGAGATCGGCGATCGCCTCGGAGGCTCGTTTGAGCGCGACGAGCGCGAGCCCCCTGCGGAACCGAGTCTCGGGATCTTCGGGGGTTTGTTCGAGCACCTGATCGAGCCTGACGAGCGCCTGCTCGGCCCTGCCCCGCGCCAGTTGGATCGACGCGATCCGAAGGATCACCCGCGCCGCGGTGGGATCGATCTCGAGCGCGCGGAAATAAGACGCGAGCGCGTCGTCGGTCCGATTCGTCGATTCATAAATGAGTCCTAGATTATATAATGCGTCGGCCTGGAGGGGATCGATCTCGACCGCGGCGTCGAACCGCTTGAGCGCCTGCTCGGCGAGCCCCATTTGCGCCTCGGTTTCTCCCAGGCCGATAATCGCATTAACATATTCAGGATCAAGCTTGAGTGCGTGTTGAAAAGCGGCCTTGGCGTCCTGGTAGCGTCCTTGCTGAAGGAGAACCTGGCCGAGGCGTTGGTGAACCTCGGCGGATTTTGGGGTTTCGCCGCCGAGTTGAACGAGCAATTCGTGAGCTCGCGCCCAATCCTGGCGATCGTACGCGTCGTGCGCCTCTTGGCTGAGACGGTGGCGATAATCGAGCTGTTCGGGAGTCGGATCGCGGCGCGTTCCCCACGCGCCGCAGCCGCTCGTCGTCAGCAGGGCCGAAACGATCCCGACGATGACCGCGGCCCGTCGCACGCTCAAGCCTCCCCGCGCGTGACGCCTCGAAAAGATCCCAGATTGAGCCCGATTGGTCTGGAAGAAGAGTTCGCCCGCCGCGGTCGCTACGCGACGCTCGGTTCGCGTCGCCTTGGAGAAACCCCCCGGGGCGACGCACAATACAAAGCCGCGTCCGATCGGTCAAGCCTGTTTTATCAATCGCTATCTCTTGCGAAAGCACCCGAGAATTTCAGAACAAATCAAAATAATTATATTCAGTCGTGTTCACGCATAAGGAAACGACTGCGTGTTGCGGCGCGAGCGTATTCGCCTGGAATCGTCTTATCTTGGACCGACGCCGCACGCGGCGCGTGCTTTTTCGAGGACGGCGGCGGCGGTCGCCGCGGCTCGTTCGGCGCCCGCGCGACGGAGCTCGGCGATGCGATCGGGGTTCGCCGCAAGTTCGTCGCGCCGCACGCGAGCCTCGACGAAGCAA
>JAKBCQ010000760.1 GCA_021807585.1 Planctomycetota bacterium
AACGTTCACTTCGGCTCAATCCAAGCCGCTCACTCTCAAACCGAGCGGGCTTTGGCTCTCGGGATCGCTCAACCTCCCCGACTGGTTCTCACCAATCCCCGTTCACCTTTCGCTTTGGTCGGCGCCCCGTTCGTATACGGGTCAAGATATGGCCGAGATCCACGCGCCCGGATCGCAACCAATCTTGGACGCGATCGTCGACCTCGGCTTGAGTTTGGGAGCGCAACGAGCCCAACGAGGCGAGTTCACCCTCAGGGCGTTCCTTCACGGCAAGCTCGACCTCACCGCCGCCGAGGCCGTGCACGCCGTCGTCGCCGCCGAATCTCCCGCGCGCCTCGAATCGGCGCTCAAACGCCTCGCCGGCGGGATCGCGACACCCGTCGAACGCCTCCGCGACCGCGTTCTCGACCTGCTCGCACACGTCGAGGCCAATCTCGACTTCGCCGAAGAACCCGACGTCGACGAACTTGGCAGGGAACGGCTCGCAACCGCGATCGACCGCGAAGCCTCGGCGATCGATGAATTGATCGCTCGCTTCCACGCGCGCGATCGCTTCCAATCGCTTCCCAAAGTCGTCTTCGCGGGACCCGCCAACGCCGGCAAAAGCAGGCTCTTCAACGCTCTCGCGGGTTCGCAAGCCTCGGCGCTCGTTTCGCCGATCCCGGGAACCACCTCCGATACCCTCCACGCTATCGTCGATTGCCTCGGTCTCAAAATCGAACTCGTCGATACCGCGGGATTCGTTGAAGATCTTTTTGACGACGCCCATAATAAGATCGGCTCGCATGAACACGCCCCGACGATCGCCCGCCGCGCCGCATCCCTCCGCGACGAACACTTGGCCGATTGTGATCTCATTCTTGCATGTAGATCTGTAATAGATCCCAAGTCATGGATATCCTTTCCAGATCGCTCTTCGCTCCTCGTGTGGACGAAAAGCGATCTGCAAGAACCCCCCGCCGACTGTTGCTCGGCTCTCGCGACCAGCGCCTCGCAAGGAATCGGCCTCGATCGCCTCAAAGCCGAGATCGCATCGCGCCTGATCGAGGATCTTCGCGAAAACGATGCGACCGATTCGATGTCGACCCGCTGCCGCGAAGGGCTCTCCAAAGCCTCGTTCGCGCTTCGATCCGCCGCCGAGGCCGTCGCGACCTCCTTCGGCGATGAACTCGTCGCGCTCGATCTCCGTCTCGCGCTCGACGAGCTTGGAAAAGTCGTCGGCGCGGTGTATACCGACGATATCCTCGATCGCGTTTTCAGCCGCTTTTGTATCGGCAAGTAAGCTTTCTCTTTAGATGATTAAAAGCCGAAACGTGATCATCGGGAGATCTCGGAGGAATGAATGCCGGCTCGCGTCGTCGTAATCGGATCGAGCAATACCGACCTGTCGGTTCGCGTTCCCGTTCTTCCCTCGCCCGGGCAGACGCGGATCGGTCGCGATTTCAACCGTTCCCCGGGAGGCAAGGGAGCGAACCAGGCGGTCGCGGCACGGCGAGCCGGAGCGCAGGTCGCGTTCGTCGCCGCGGTCGGTAACGACCCCGAAGGCGCATCGGCGATCGAAGGTTATCGCCAAGAAGAGATCGATACGCGTCACATCAAAGTCGTTCCCGATAGAGCGTCGGGCGTCGCGCTCATCGTCGTCGACGATAAAGGCCGAAACCTCATCGCCGTGGCGCCCGGCGCGAACGCCAAACTCGAGCCCGACGATATCCTGGCGCTCCCCGATAACCTCTTCACCCGCGAATCCATCATCCTCATCTCCCTCGAAATCCCCCGCCTCTCGGCCTTCGCCGCGGCGACGCGAGGCGATCTGACTCGATCGCTCGTCGTCGTCAACGCCGCCCCGCCGATTAACGACTCAATCATGCTATCAATCCTATCGAAAAGTGATATTCTTATATTAAACGACGGCGAGGCCGCCGAGATTTTCGAGCTTATCCCCGGCGATACGTCGCGCCACTCCGCCGCAACGATCGAATCGGCGCGATTCGAGTCGCCCAAGATTCAATCGAGCCGAATCGCGGCGTCGGCGCTCCTCACGCTAGGCCCCTCGACCGTCGTCGTCACCCTGGGCGCCGACGGTTGCCTTTTCGCCGAGAAAGATCAACCGATCGAACATATGCCGGCGTTTCGTGTTCATGTCGTCGATTCGGTCGGCGCCGGCGACGCCTTTTGCGGAGCGTTCGTCGCGGCGCTCGCCGACGGCCTCGACCGCCGCGCCGCGACCCTCCGAGCCTCGGCCGCCGCGGCGATCTCGGTCGCCCGCCCGGGCGCTCGATCTTCCCCCACGTCCGCTCAAATCGACGAATTTCTCGCTTTGAAAAATCAAGAAAACCTCGATCATTGAATCGCCTATCATTCCCGGAGAACGCTCGATGAAACTTTTATCCGCCTTGATCTTATCTTTCTTATTGATTTTGATATATGAAGGAGCGATCGTGAATGCTCTTGAATACGATCGTCCCCACGGCGAACCTCATCAATCGCGATCCCCCGTCCACGCCCGCAAAGGGATGGCCGCGACGTCTCAGCCGCTGGCCGCGATCACCGCGATCCGAATCCTTGAGAAGGGCGGAAACGCCGTCGACGCCGCGATCGCCGCCAACGCCGTCATCGGAGTCGTCGAGCCGATGTCGTGCGGGCTCGGCGGCGACCTCTTCGCGATCGTCTGGGACCCCAAAACCAAACGTTTATACGGGCTGAACGCGAGCGGGAGAGCCCCCGCCGCGGCGTCGATCGACTTCTTCCGATCCCGCAACCTCAAAGAAATCCCCACCCACGGGCCATTGAGCTGGTCCGTTCCCGGTTGTGTCGACGGTTGGGATCAACTGAAAACGCGGTTTGGAACCAAATCGTG
>JAKBCQ010000761.1 GCA_021807585.1 Planctomycetota bacterium
ACCCTTCTAAAAACGGCATATTATTTGTAAATAATAATGTCGATTGGTAAATCGATTCGTTTTTATAATCACGTTCGCGAAGACGGCTCGTTAAGAGGTTCGCCGTCTCTCAACGATCTGATGAAACGAGCCGATCGACGAGCCGGATCACAATACATGTTCGTTTTTAAACTCAATAAATCGGATGATCTCAAGATAGCCTTTTCCTTTGACCGGGATTTTACCGAGCGATTCGCCGATCGCGACGTTCGCGATTTTACTCCAGGCCTCGACGCTCAGCGTGATCGATCCCGCGACTCCGTGGCTTTCGAGCCGCGCGGCCTCGTTCACGGTATCGCCCCAAAGATCAAACAAATATTGACGTCTGCCGAGAACTCCGGAGACGACGGGTCCCGTATGAACGCCGACTCGGAGGTTCCAGCCGGGGGGGGACTGGTGCGCCGCGGCGATCATCTCGACGCCCGCTTTGACGCATTGAAGCACGGGATTCTCCGCCTTTTTCAAAAGCCCGCTCGCGGCCATCATCGCGTCGCCGATCGTCTTGATCTTCTCGACCCCGTGCCGCGCCGCGATCTCCTCCCATTCTTCCACGAGATTCTGAAGATAGGAAACGACGTCGTCGGGAGTGTGCGCCTCGCAGTAACGCGTGAAGCCGACGATATCGGCGAACATCACCGCGACGTTCTCGCGTCGCCTCGGCTTGACGGCGTTTGTTCCCCGTAGCTCGGCGATGATCTCATCGGGAAGAATCACACGCAAGAGCTCGTTACTTCGATGTGTTTCGAGCTCGATCCGTTGGTTAAGCCGAACGACGTCCTCGAACGCCGTGACAAGAATATCAAGCAGCGGCTCGCGACCCGTTTCAATCGCGAAATCTTGCCCCAGGAACGAAACGTGCTTCGTCTCGGCGCGGCGATCCTCGACGGGCCGAGCGAGCGCGCGGCGGACACAGCCGATGATCTCCTCGGGCTCGCGCCCCTTGGTGATAAAGCCGTCGGCGCCCGCCTGAAGGCCCCGCAGCACGTTCACGGGATCGGCCTGGCTCGTACAAACGACGATCGGCAGCCGTTTCGTCTCGGGAGAATCCTTGATCCTACGACAAAGATCGAAGCCGCTGTCCCCCGGCAGGTGCAGGTCGCTGACGACGATCTGGAAACCGCCGTCGACAAGTTTGGCGAAAGCGGTTTCGGCGTCGCCGACGGTTTCGACCTCGAAACCCTCGTCCTCAAGAATGAACGCGAGACGGCGCGCCTGGGTGGGGCTGTCCTCGACGACAAGTACGCGGGGCATGGCTTGATTCACCCGGGCGCGAAGCGCCCCGTTTAAAAACAATACGGGATTCCGAATCGACCGATCTCGATATTGGCAAGCCGCAACGCCTCGAGTTCAGTCACAACTTGTTCATGAAATCTTGCTTTAATATGTACGGCGATTACACGCACCGATCGATCGATTTTTTCGACCTCGCGCGCGAAGGTCGCGGTGGTGAGATGTTTGGAGAGATCGGCGAGCCTGTGCATCTCGGCGGGGAAAGTCGCCTCGAGGAATACCGCCTTGAGATTTTTGGTCGAACGCGCACGTTCCCAGATCGCCTCGGTGGGACCGGTGTCCGACGAGACGACGATCGCCGAGTTCTCGTCCTCGATCACGAAGCCGAACGTCGGCACGACGTGATTCACCTCGATCGGCGTGACGAGAAGGCCGTCGACCGCGACGCTCCGCCCCGGCTCGAGCGTCTCGAACCGCAAGAACGGCGTCTCCGCGGTCGAGAGCGCGAAGAAATCGGGCCAAACATCCCAATTAAATATGTTTGATTTCAAGCATGATATGACATAAGCGCTTCCATAAATCGTGATCCCAGGGCGGTGTGCGCGATACGCGTTTTCGACGAGGATCGGCAACGACGCGATATGATCGAGATGCGTGTGCGAGAGGAAAGCGCGGCGGACGTTCGCTTGCTTTTCGGGATCGTCGAGAAAGCCGACACACCCCGCGTCGATCACGACCGATTCGTCGACAAGGTACGACGTAAGGTGCTGAATCGAGGCGGGCGCCGAGCCGTCGGCCGCGACCGCAGACGGCACGAGGGTCACTTTCATAGAGCGTCTCCTCACGACGAGCGTTACGTCGATTCAGGGTCGAAAGTCGCGCCTCGATGCGCTGCGCGTCGACCCAGGGCGTCGTAAGTTGCGTATTTGTACAATTCGGAAAGCGTAGGGTAATTATAACACGTACGAATGAACAAATCGGCGCCGGCGTTTGTCAAAAGCGCCGAAAGTCCCAGATGAACGAGTTCGGTGGCGAGTTCGCCGATGATGTGAACCCCCAACAGCTTCATATCCTCCTCGGCGAAAAGGAGTTTGAGAAACCCCTCGCAATCGCCGATGATTTGGCCGCGGCTGTTTCCCGCGTAAGAAGCCTTGCCGACCACGTATGCGATTTTTTTGGCGATCAGCGCCTCTTCGGTAAAGCCCGCCATCGAACATTCGGGAATCGTGTAAATACCGTAGGGAAGGATCGTCGCGACCTCGGTTTTGTACTTGAGATCGAACGCGTGCACCATCGCGACACGCGCCTGCTCCATCGAAGTCGACGCGAGCGCCGGAAAGCCGATCACGTCTCCCGCGGCGTAGATGTGCGGAACGTTCGTTTGATAATGCTCGTTGACGTGGATCTGTCCCCGCTCCCCCGCCGCGACTCCGCACTTGTCGAGCGCCAGCGATTCAACCGCTCCGCATCGCCCCGACGAAACGAGGATCGTCTCGACCTCGAGGGTTGCGCCCGATTTCATCAGCACGCCGATCTTCTCGCCGTCGTGGACGGTCTCGACCGAATCGGGCATAAGCATATCAAC
>JAKBCQ010000762.1 GCA_021807585.1 Planctomycetota bacterium
TAACTCGACCGCGGTCACGCCCAACGATTTAAGATGTCGAATCACCCCGGGTGAGGCCATCCCGGCGTACGTTCCCCGATACTTCTCGGGAACGTCAGGATGAAGTTTTGTAAAACCTTTAACATGCGCCTCATAAATAACTGTCTGTTCCCAGGGGATGTTCGGCGGCCGATCGTCTCCCCAGGTGAACGACGGATCGACGACCGAGGCTAAAGGTGCGAAGGCCGCCGAATCGGATTCGTCGAACGTGAGATCCGCCGCGGAGTCGTTTAATTTGTAACCAAAAAGTGAATCGTCCCATTTTAAATCGCGACCGATCGCCTTCGCGTAAGGATCAAGAACGACCTTGTTGGGATTGAACCGATGACCGTTTTGAGGATCATACGGCCCGTGGATCCGGTATCCGTAAAGTTGTCCAGGTTTAATGAATGGTAAATATCCGTGCCAAACTTGATCGGTTTGTTCCTCCAAAACCACGCGATTTGATTCCTGGGTCGAACTTTTCAAGTCGAAAAAGCAAAGCTCGACTTTTGTCGCGCATTCGGAAAAGAGTGCGAAGTTCACACCCATTCCGTCCCAGGTCGCTCCCAACGGATAAGGCTTACCGGGCCAGATTCGCATGATGGATCTCTCCGTATCGGAACCGAAAAACTTCCGATAAATGAACCGTCGAAAAGACGCGACAAGATCGGTTTACAAACCTCTCGCGAATAAGAATCGGTACTGAGTATCGGAAAGCCGATCGACCAAATCAAGCCTGTAAAGGCGAGATCGTTTGAGGCCATAGAGGAATTCGCGAGATCGTTTGCGATCACAGCGGAATGATGGTTAAATTCATTACTACTTGAATAATAAATAATCAAGTTCCATTGAGTTTAACCGCACGATCGCTGACGGGTTTATTCGCGCTGATGAATCGGGTAGAATCATCGACCGGTGGTAAGACGAGCGTTTCATCGCCATGAGGCGTCAAAGCGTTTGTTGAAAACTCAACCTTGCGAATCGGCCCGACATGGATCTTGGTCGCAGGCTCATCGCTCACGGAAATGATGGAATTCTCAATGAGCACCGCGGGAAAATCCACGACGAAATCGACCAAATCCGCATCGACCCACGAATCAACCGCCGCAACCTCGGGTCCGCTCTCCGCCGAGGAATTGCGACTCATGAACGCCTACTGGCGGGCCGCGAATTACCTTTCGGTGGGACAAATCTACCTCTTCGATAATCCCCTGCTCAAAACGCCGCTGGCTCGCGATCACGTTAAACCCAGGCTCTTGGGCCATTGGGGAACGACGCCCGGACTTAACTTCCTTTACGTTCACTTTAACAGAATCATCAAAAAACATGATCTTAACATGATCTTCATCACGGGTCCGGGGCACGGCGGTCCTGGACTCGTCGCCAACACCTATCTTGAGGGAACCTACAGCGAGGTTTATCCCGATATTTCGTGCGACGAAGCGGGTCTTAAGCGTTTGTTCACGCAATTTTCTTTTCCGGGAGGAATCCCCAGCCACGTCGCTCCTGAAACGCCCGGTTCGATTCACGAAGGAGGCGAGCTTGGTTACGCTCTGTCGCACGCCTACGGCGCCGCGTTCGATAATCCCGACCTTCTCGTTGCATGTGTGATCGGCGACGGTGAGGCCGAAACTGGACCGCTTGCAACCTCATGGCACTCGAACAAATTCCTCAACCCGGCGCACGACGGCGCCGTGCTGCCGATTCTTCACCTCAACGGTTACAAAATCGCCGGACCGACCGTCCTTGCGCGCATTCCGCACGATGAACTTAAACAGTTGATGATCGGCTATGGTTATAAACCATACTTTCTTGAAGGAGACGATCCCTTCGTCCTTCATCAACAAGCCGCCGCGATGCTCGACGAGATCGTCGGCGAGATTCGTTCGATTCAGGTCAAAGCACGTGAACATGGATTTACTGAACGTCCGCCGTGGCCGATGATTGTGATGCGCACTCCCAAGGGCTGGACGGGGCCGAAAGTCGTCGACGGAGTTCCAATCGAGGGAACGTTTCGCGCACATCAGGTTCCGCTCGCGGGGATGCGTGAAAATCCTGAACATCTCAGGATGCTTGAACAATGGATGAAAAGCTACAAGCCTGAAGAATTGTTTGATCAATCCGGCCGACTCGTCGCCGAACTTGCCGAACTTGCGCCCGCGGGCGAGCGGCGGATGGGTGATAATCCTCACGCCAACGGAGGCGTTTTACTTCGCGATCTGCGTCTGCCTGATTTTCGTGATTACGCCGTCGACGTTTCCAAACCGGGTTCGGTCGAAGTCGAGGCCACTCGCGTACAAGGAAAACTGCTTCGCGACGTGATGAAGCTCAACGCCGAATCAAAAAACTTCCGAATTTTCGGCCCCGACGAAACCGCGTCAAATCGCTGGACCGACGTCTTTCAAGTCACCGATCGAACCTCGACCGCCGAAATCATTCCCGGCGACGAACACGTTTCCCCCGACGGTCGAGTGATGGAGATGCTTAGCGAACACCAATGCCAGGGTTGGCTTGAAGGTTACTTGCTGACGGGGCGGCATGGATTTTTCTCATGCTATGAAGCGTTTATTCATATTATTGATTCGATGTTCAATCAACACGCCAAATGGCTTAAGACCACTCGAGAGATCCCCTGGCGGCGACCGATCGCTTCGTTGAATTATTTACTTACATCTCATGTTTGGAGACAAGATCATAACGGTTTCAGCCACCAGGATCCCGGTTTTATTGATCATGTCGTCAATAAAAAGGGAGAAATCATTCGGATTTATCTCCCTCCGGACGCCAACACGCTTCTCTCGGTGACCGATCACTGTCTGCGCAGTCGGCAT
>JAKBCQ010000763.1 GCA_021807585.1 Planctomycetota bacterium
CCCTTACGCGGCGAAGCCGCAATCTTTCCCAGCCCGAACCGTGAGCGAGTGCGTTCTTCTTATTCGATGATAACAATCATTCAAATAGCAGAATAGGCACTCGCTTGCGCTTCGGGCTGGTATTTCTGATCGACGCCGCACTGCTGAAAGATGCGCGCACAGCGCGTCGGAGTAATAGAGGAAGACTCTACCGCGGCGATGCCCCGATAGGAAATCGGAAGTCGGTCAATCTTGTATGTACGCTAATGGGAAAGGCTGCCGCTCGATCGAGTACGGCGCCGAGGAAATTGAGAGGCTATCCGGAAAGAAAGCCGCATCTTCCGCGGGTTTTGAGGTCGAATCTTCAAGTGGGAGGGCGATTCGCCGCGGCGAACTGGTGAGCCATCTTAATATAATTTTACTCGATGCGAGAAACGCCCCGGTTTCAAAAGGGATTTATAAAAGAGGCTCACCAGTTCGCCGCGGCGAATCGCCCTCTCAAACAAGACTAAGACATTATTATCAGTTATCGAATATGCGGAAGTGGCTGATAGTTAGGACTTAAAACCGGCGTAATCTAACCAAAATCGACTAGCGGGGAGAATCCGGATAGACTCTGAGTTTCAAGGGCGAGATGCGGGCGATCAGATTGCAATCGGAGGTGATGACATATGCGATGGAGGGGAGGCGTGAGATTTTAGATAAACAGCTATTGGAGATAATCGCCTCGAATAAGGTTGGTGATCGACATGGGCGAGGCGAACCTCGGGCTGTGAAACGGATGTCCAACCCGGCCGGTCGCCGCTTGAACCGTGTAACGCGTCGCTTCATGATTTCCTGTTATATTCGATCCGTAGAACCCTTTTAAATCAAGAATTAGTTAATTCTTGATTTAAAAGGGCGATCCCCGAGGCGGGTGTATAGGCGGAGGCGGTCGTCGATAATCCGAAAGGGATTACTTATCTTCCCGGAACGATTCGAGGAATTTCTCCGCGGACGGCCCTTCGACGTCGGTACGGGGCCCGATGACATAAAGCACAACGGTTCTCTTTCCTACGATAGCGGCGCGGGCCAAGACGATTGCGGGATTCGGGCCGGCGACGTCAAGTCGGTATGCGTGGCCATCGTAGCCGGCGATCTGGGTGTCCGACACATCGGCGACCGTTCCGCCGACCTCCTCGGCGAGCTTGTCGCGGGCCGCCGCCAGGACCGATTCTTTGCCCTCTTCGAGCGCCGAGTCTGGAGTGACCTGGATTTTGAGGGTGTACGTGAGTTTGCCGGATTTCGCCGAATGGACGTTACGCACCTCAACACCGAACAGACCCGGCTCGGTCGTGTGTTTGGGCTTAATCGGCATCTCGATCTTCCAGATCCCTTCGTAACTGACCCCGGTATGAGTGATCCATCGATCCTGGCTCTTGGCCGCCGCCTTGCCGCGAGCGGATCCCTTCGCCGGGACAGGCGTGGTGGTCTTACTCTTGGCCGATTGGGCCTGCTTCTTCATTGAGGGAGCGGTGGGCTTCGTCGTCGCGGTTACCCCGGCCGCGGGCGCAGGGGCCGGCTTGAACTCGAATGACTTGAAGATCTCGTCGTAAACCACCTGTTGAACGCTTTTCTCCATCCCCACGATGACAATCTGATAGAGGCGCGGGCCGACGAGGAAGATCCGGCCCTGCCCCTTCAGCGGACCCTTGGGGCCCGTCGCGGTCCAGGAGAATGCTCGCCCTGGTGAGCCGGCCTGGGTGATCGGGTCCGACTTCACGAGAGTCGCCTTCATCCCCTTGATCGTTCCCGTCACCGAATCATCAAGCATGTCGTCGGGCTTCCTGTCCGCAAAGGTCTGCTCGGGATAGTCGGTGTAGCTGACCAACATCTCACCGGTCCGCTTCGGCAATTCGGCGGTGAAAATGTGCATCGTCACGTCGCCGACGGGCAGCTTTATCACCTGCTGACCCACCTTGGGCTTGTCCGCGAAGAGGATCGTGAATCGCCCATCTTCCCAGGTAAACAACTCCACGTCCGCCACGCAGACGGACGCTATTGTTACCAGCAAACCCACGGAAACCGCATGTGTTCTGATCATACTCATCACCCTTCTTCGGATTACTCCCGGCGTCGCCGGCCCCCTGTCGATCACCCGAAATCATATTATCTCACGGCGCCCTATCTTGCAAGCGTGAGGTGGGACAGTCGACAGGACGGTTGCCATCTCAGATTCGCATTGATTCAAATGTAAACAGATGTTCAATATCGGAGAGCGAAAATACCGGAAAACCGACTCCCAAAAACACGGATTCCAATGCGTCATGGAGCGTCTCTTCGCTTTCAGTGCGGATCGATGCGAGCATGGCGAGCGATCGCATGAATCCATGCCCGAAAATTGGATCCGTCGAACGACGAGGTAAGCTTTTCCCAAACGCGGCGAAGCCGCAATCTTTACCAGCCCGAAGCGCGAGCGAGTGCGTTGTAATTATACGGTAAATACAATCCTGGAATTATCAGGATATGCACTCGCTTGCGCTTCGGGCGGGTATTTCAGATCAACGCGGAGCTGAAAGACGCGCGCAGCGCCTGGAAGTCGTACGCATACTGGAAGGCTCTAAATCCCGCCGTGAACCGCTCGCCAAAGGCGGTTCGTCGATTGATTCATCGGAAAGTAAATATAAATAATTACAATATGATGTATTGAAATTAAGTGCAAGTCGATCGCGCCGAGGCGATCGACCCGCGAACGATCGGAACGATCCGTCGATCGGTCCAATCGTTAAGTTTTGATACCCTGGTGCGACTCGGCGCCGGTCGTCGCTTCGGCGTTCGACTGGTCGAGATGGAATTGCACCGCGACCGCGTCGGGCTCGTCGCGG
>JAKBCQ010000764.1 GCA_021807585.1 Planctomycetota bacterium
GTAACGTAACAATATTTGTTTATTATTATGATAATATCTTAATCAGTCGCCTTCGGGCTTTCCGTTCGTCCGCTCGGGGCTCGGCGGGATCCGGATCGAAGCGACGGCATCGGGCTTCGCCGGATCAAACGAGGGAACGTCGTCGACGATAAAGCGCGCGAGATCGAGCCGATTCGCCCTGATCCCCTCGACGATACACCGCGCCGATTCATAACTTCCATAAGCGTTATGATGCGTGTTATCGACGAACGCCCGCTTCGATTCGTCGACGCCGAGCGCCTCATACAACGTCTTGCTCATCGCGTTTAAATCGATGAGCGCGACATTCTCCTCGGTCGCGGTTTGGCGGACCGCGTCGGGGTAATCGCCCAGACTGTTCGTCACCTTCCCCGCCGAATCGAACGTGCGCCGGTTTATCGGCGTCACCAACACCGGTATCGCTCCCCGCTTTTTCGCCTCGGCGATCAATCGTTTAAGCGACTGTTTGTATGTTGTAAAGGCCCCCGCCCCCTCGCCGCGCTCCTTCTGATCGTTATGACCGAATTGAATGAACAGATAATCTCCTTTTTTAATCGAACCGAGGATCTTATCGAGCCGCTTCTCGCCGATGAAGCTCCGCAACGTTTCTCCCGATTCGGCGTGATTGGCGACCGCGACCCCTCGTTGAAAAAACCGGGGGAGCATTTGCCCCCAACTGTTCCAGGGCTCGCGCGGTTGATCGGTGACGGTCGAATCCCCCGCCAGATAAACGACGATGCAATCGCCTCTGCGCGCGATCTCGACGCCGCAAACGCAAGGACGGTCGCCGTTGAATTCGAGCGTGAGCTTATCGTCCCAATGAAGCACCCCCGATTCGCGAGCCTTGAGACGGACCCGATCGTTCGCGCCGATGCGATC
Organism: Planctomycetota bacterium; assembly: GCA_021807585.1. Lineage (GTDB taxonomy): Bacteria > Planctomycetota > Planctomycetia > Isosphaerales > Isosphaeraceae > JAKBCQ01. The sequence goes on from JAKBCQ010000764.1 coordinate 898, forward strand.
GTTGCGAATATTCACGGTAAACGTACGTTTGACAATTTCATTTGTTTTAGTATGAACATGTTCTAGCATAAGACGTCTCGATTCGGCTTTGACGGTCGTATCCGATTCTCCCGCGCTGTCGCCGAGCGTCACCGAGACGTCGTAACACCCCTCGGGAAGATCGACCGAAAAGAAAAACGGCCGATCGCTCGTACAAAAATCGCCGCGGAACGCGTCGTCGCCCCCCCGATCGACCGCCTCGATTTTCGAACCCGGCTCAAACCCGTAGCTCGATCCCTTGCCGTAAATCGTCGCGGGCCCCGCCGCCGAACATCCGGGTTCGACCTTCCCCGATCCAAAATCAAATCGACGGATATGATCGTCGGCATTCGTAACTTTCGTCGCGGGGGTGAACGAGCCGACCGCGATCGCTCCCGCGAGCATGATCGAACCCAGGACGAATCGAGATAGCATCACAAGAATCTCCATCAACGTGAATCGTCGCAGCAATCGCCGAATCCGCGAACCTGAATTCAAGATCGTCCCTGGTGGAACGAAATGCAACCTTTCGCGGTGCGATCGCGAATCTCGCTGCGAACCGGAGGGATCGCCGCTCACGACGATTGCGTCGTCTTGTCGTCGACGTTAATCTAACGAAATCAAAGGTCGGACGGTCGACGGTGAGCGTTGATCGTTCGGAATTCCCCCTCATCGGGTCGCTCGTCTCGGGATGCGAGCGATCTTGGAATACAGGAACACTTCGATGCGATTCATCAGATTATTATCTCGATCGGCTTCGCGTTCAAACGGACGCATGGCGGCGATCGGCGTTTGCCTAGCGGCGTTTGCGCCCTTCTTCATCGAAGCCGAAACGCGCGCGCAGGCGCCGGGCGTTCGACGTCGACTGCAAAACAACACCGACCTGATCGCTCCCGCTCCGGCGGCGAACGCCAGTCCTCTTTCAAAATATATTCCCGCGAAAGATCTGGTGATGGTTGTTGAAGCGACCGGCGTCGATCAAAACACCGCGGCCTGGCGCGGAACAAACGCTTATAAAATGCTCAACGAGACGACTTTGGGTTTGATGCTCGAACAGGTATTCACCGAGATGTTCGACGCTCTCGCGGCGCAATCTCCCGCGGCGCCGCCGTTTCGCGGCGCCGACTTCGTTTCGGTCGTCGAATTTGCGCACCGCTCGGGCTATCTCTTCGCGATCAACGACGACGGAGGCAAGCGCGAATCGCCCCAGTCGATGATTTTCGTGGCGCGCGGCGCCGCGGGGAAAAACGCCCCGGCGATCCTTCAACAGATGCTCGCTCCGTTTCTTGGCGAAGCCGCCGGAGGACCTCCCAAAGTCGATCGCCCCGGCGGGCGCAAGATCACGATGCTTGCAAAGAACCCGAACCAAACGATGGCGATCTGGAAAGAGAACGACGATCTTGTCTTCCTTCGAGCGATCGACGCCAAGACGATCGACGACGTCATCGCGACGATCGACGGCAAATCGCCAAATGTTTCCATCACGCCTCTGTACAAACGCCTCGCCACCCGCGAACAGGGCTTACAGCCGATCTTTGTCGCGGGATTCGATCTCGCCTCCTTCCAGGGTCAAATCCCCGAGAACGCCAAAAAACTCGGCGCGGGCGATATCAAATCGATCTCGTTCCGGTGGGGATTTCAGCATAACGCGCTTTTATCGATCATCGGCGTGGAGACGAACAGTCCCCGCACGGGGCTCGCCGCGATTCTCAATCAAAAAACCTTCGATACGAAAACCCTCCCCGCGATTCCCAAGGAAGCCGTGACGTTCGTCGTCGGATCGTTCGATCTTGAAAAGGCGATCACTCTGATTGAGAAGACGGTTCGACCGGTCGACGCGAACGACGTCGATCAGTTTACGAAGCTTGTCGACGAGGCGAATCGATTCGCGGGAATCGATCTCCGTAAAAATTTGCTTGCGCGTT
>JAKBCQ010000765.1 GCA_021807585.1 Planctomycetota bacterium
GTAATATCGAAGAGCGATTCTCGTTCAAAGATCATTATATTTACACAAGCCATCCTTCGCTGGCGCGGCGGGTGCGTCCCGACGCACTTTACGCCGAGGCGCGTTGATTTCCGAAGGATCCTCAACATGGAGAAGCGAACCGTGGAATTCACGGTGACGGGCGACGGAGCGGGTTCACTTTTGGCTGCGAGCGACCGCACGCGAGAAAGCTCGAGCGCCGGCGCGACGGTTCGCGGAGACGATTCTCCCGCGGGATTGATCGAACTCGATCGTTTGATCGCGCGACCGAGGCGGCTTCCCGAATGGCTCAAACGGCCGATCCCTGCCGCCGGCGGTACGTATTTCACCAAAAGCTTGGTCCAAGAGCTTGGACTTGAAACCGTCTGCGAAAGCGCCAAGTGCCCCAATCGGTCCGAATGCTGGACGAGCAAAACCGCCACGTTCATGATTCTTGGAGATACGTGCACGCGTCCGTGCGGCTTCTGCGCCGTCAAACGGGGCAAGCCCGCCGAACCCGCCGACGACGAGCCCGAACGGCTCGCCGAGGCGTGCTTTCGGCTCGGCCTGAAACACGTCGTCGTCACGTCGGTCACACGCGACGACCTCCCCGATCAGGGCGCCGATCACTTCCGACGCTGCGTGATCGCCGTCCGCAACCGCACCAACGCCGTGATCGAAGTCCTCACCCCCGATTTCGACGGCCGAATCGACGCGCTCGATATCGTTCTCAAATCCGAACCCGAAGTGTTCAATCATAACTTAGAAACCGTTGCACGTTTACAACAGCGCGTGCGCCGCAAAAGCCGCTACTCGGTCAGCCTTGGCGTGTTAGCATATGTCAAAAAGCAAAAGCCGCTGATGTTAACCAAAAGCGGGCTGATGCTGGGTTTGGGAGAAACGACCGAAGAGGTGATCGAATGTATGGCCGATCTGAGGTCGATCGGTTGCGATCTGATCACGCTCGGGCAGTATCTTCAGCCCTCGGCCGATCACCTTCCGGTCGAACGCTACGTACCCCCCGCCGAATTCGACGCGTTGGGAGAGATCGCGCGATCGCTCGGTTTTCGCGATGTCGCGAGCGCTCCGTTCGTCCGTTCCAGCTACCACGCCGATCGTATGGCGTCCTCGATCGCCGGCGATTAAGATCGTTGCATGAACGTCGTCCGCCGAGCCTGGTCGCGCGCTCGCGGTTGATCGCACAAACATGGAAATATTGATTCTTTGAAGAGATAAGCTTTCGCCATGAGTTCACCCGCTCCCAATTCGAGCCGTTCCGTGGAACCGAGCACGTTGTTTGAAAAGGTTTGGAACGACCACGTCGTCTCCTCGACCGGGAACGCCACGCTCCTCTATATCGATCGCCATTTGATTCACGAGGTGACAAGCCCGCAAGCGTTCGACGGCCTTCGGCTCTCGGGGCGAAAGGTGCGTCGACCCGATCTCACTTTCGCGACGATCGATCACAACATCCCCACCGAGAACCAGCGGGATATTCGCGATCCGCTTTCACGCAGACAGGTCGAAACGCTCCGCGCCAATTGCCTGGAATTCGGCGTCCCGCTCCTCGATATCGGCGGCGGAAAACAGGGGATCGTTCATGTGATCGGACCCGAGCTCGGAATCACCCTGCCGGGTTTGACGATCGTCTGTGGCGACAGCCACACGAGCACGCACGGCGCATTCGGCGCGCTCGCGTTCGGCATCGGCACCAGCGAGGTCGAGCACGTTTTGGCCACCCAAACGCTTTGGCAAGGAGTCCGCCCAAAAACGCTCGGCGTCGAAGTTCAAGGACGTCTTCCGAGCGGGCTCGAACCCAAAGACATCATCCTGGCGATCATCCGCGAGATCGGCGTCGGCGGAGCGACGGGATGCGTCGTCGAATACCACGGCGCGGCGATCGACGCGCTCTCGCTCGAAGGACGGATGACAATCTGTAATATGTCGATCGAAGCCGGAGCGCGCGCGGGGATGATCGCCCCCGACGAAAAAACGATCGAATATATCGCCAAAGGTAACAGGCCTTACGCGCCCAAAGGCGCCGCTCTTGAAGCCGCGATCTCTTCGTGGAAGCGGCTCAAAACCGACGACTCCGCTTTGTTCGACAAGCGTGTAACGCTTGACGCATCAAAGCTTGTTCCTCAGGTTACGTGGGGAACGAACCCCGGGATGACGGTCGACGTGACGGGGACGGTTCCCGATCCGGAACATGTTCCGTTTGTTTCACGCGAGGACGCCGCACGGTCGCTTGAATACATGGGGCTCACTCCCGGCGTGCCGATCACATCAATCGCGGTCGACGTCGTTTTTGTGGGCTCGTGCACGAACGGTCGGATCGAGGATTTACGATCCGCCGCATCGGTTTTAAAGGGTCGCAAGGTGAACGAACGCGTGCGAATGCTCGTCGTTCCCGGCAGCGAAGCCGTCCGCAAGCAAGCCGAGCTAGAAGGGCTCGACGCGATCTTCAAGGCCGCGGGCGCCGAATGGCGTCAGGCGGGGTGTAGCATGTGCCTGGCGATGAATCCCGATCGGCTCGCTCCCGGTCAACGTGGAGCGAGCACGAGCAACCGCAATTTCGAAGGCCGACAGGGCCCCGGCGGCCGCACGCATCTCGTCAGTCCCTCAATGGCCGCGGCCGCGGCGATCGCGGGGCGTTTCGTCGATGTCCGTACAATTCTTCATGGAGACAACTGAAACGTGCTCGCCTTCACGACACATACCGGCCGCGTCGCGATCCTTGATTGGACCGATGTGAACACCGATTTAATCATCCCCGCTCGTTATCTGAAGCGAATCGAACGGACGGGTTACGGGCCGTTGTTGTTCGCCGACAAGCGTTACGT
>JAKBCQ010000766.1 GCA_021807585.1 Planctomycetota bacterium
TGATCATTGAAGACGATGGGGAATCGGCGGCGGGATTGACCGAGGCGTCTGTTTTGTGCGCTTTTGATTGACGGCGCGCGGCGCTTACCGCACGATGGAGGAAATGGAATTCCAAACCGGCTAGCGAGGTCGACGATGCGATTGGCATATGAGCGGCATGGCGAAGGGGACACGGTCATTTTATTGCACGCGTTTCCTCTCAATCGTTCGATGTGGTTGGACGTTGCGACTCGGCTTTCGAGCGAGTACAGCGTGATCCTCCCCGATTTGAGGGGTTTCGGTGAATCGCCGATCGGCGATGAGAAAGTGATCTCGGTCGACACGATGGCCGACGACGTGGCCGAGCTGATCGATGAGTTGAAAATTGAAACACCCGTGATGATCGGCGGGATTTCGATGGGAGGATATGTCGCGCTCTCGCTGGCGATCCGCAGGCCTGAATTGCTGAAGGCGCTGATTTTGGTGGATTCGCGTGCGGGAGGGGATTCGGCCGAGGCGGCCGAACGTCGCGAACGGCTGGCTCAGATCGTCGAGTCGGAGGATTCGTCCGAGAGCGTTGTCGCGGCGATGCTGCCGCAATTATTTTGTATGGAGACGTACAAGGAGCGTCCCGAGATCGTCGCGCGGATTCGCGACATGATGGCGAAGACAAATCCGAAGTCGATCGCGGCCACGCTTCGCGGGCTTGCGACGCGTCCCGATCGCACCGCGGCGTTGCCGAACGTCGAGACTCCAACGCTTGTGGTCGTCGGCGTCGCCGACGTCCTCACCCCCCCCGCGGAATCGCTCTTATTCGCAAGGACGCTGCCGAAATCTCGATACGCCAAACTCGAACACGCGGGGCATCTTTCTCCACTGGAGAATCCCGACGATTTTTATCGGGTTCTTCACGATTTTCTTTTCATCTATTCGCCGCCGAGCGGTCTGGAGTTTGGCGAATTCGAGCCTGGAAAACCGATGGTTTTCGGAGTTCCAGATGATGAATCGCTCCTTAATCTCGATCATGAGTATGGTCAAGGAAAAGACAAATGATCCGTGAGCGGCCTGATCGGCAAGACGTCATTTCATACTTGGAAAGGATGATGTTTTCACGATGAACGATCGGCAAGGCGCGTCTTCGTCGCGGGTGGAGACTGCGTCGGCGTTGCGCAAATTGACCGAGCGGCTCGCGGTCGCGGATCGGATCGCGTTCGATACCGAGTTTGTGTCGGAATCGACGTTTGAGCCCGTGCTTTGTTTGATTCAGGTGGCGACCGCGGATTTGACCGCGACGATCGACCCGCTCGCGATCGACGATTTGACTCCGTTTTGGAACGTTCTGCTCGATCCCGCGATCGAGATCGTGATGCACGCCGCCGGGGAGGATACGCGGATTATCCGGCGGAAAACGGGGGAAATCCCGCGACGGTTGTTTGACGTTCAAATCGCCGCGGGGCTCGTCGGTCTTGGTTATCCCCTCTCGCACGGCAGCCTGGTGAGCCAATTGCTCGGGGTGACGGTGCACGGCGGCGAAACCCGCACCGATTGGCGGAAACGCCCCTTAAGCGACGGCCAACTGCGATACGCTCTCGACGACGTTCGATATTTGCTCAAGGCGACCGATCTGCTCAAGGATCGTCTTGTGGAACTCGATCGGATTGCGTGGGCCGAGGCCGAAATGGACGCGTTTCTCGACGAGATTCGCCGTAAAGGAGACGACGACGAACGTTGGCGCAGGCTTCCGGGGCTGCATCAGTTGAATCGCGTCGGTCTCGAATGCGCCAAACGGTTGTACGAATGGCGCATCGACGAGGCTCGGCGAACGAATCGACCAGTGAAACAAGTATTGCGCGACGATTTATTGATCGCGATCGCGAAACGGAGGCCGCAGGGTCGGAAGGATCTGGAGGCGCTGCGCGATTTCAACCGGCCTCATTTACTGCGGACGGCGGGTTCGATTTTGGAGACGATTGAACGCGCGGGTGAGATTCCCGTCGACGAGCTTCCCGAACACGCCGAGCGGTTCGACGATCGTCCCGGCTGGTCGATGCTCGTCAGTTTGTTATCGGCGACGCTCGCGCGTTGCTGTGTGGAGAACAAGACCGCGCCGGCTTTGACGGGCTCGGCGAACGACATTCGCGACCTGATCCGGCGCTACGTCGAGGGGGAGATCGAAGCGTCGCCCCCTTATTTGATGCGGGGTTGGCGCGGCGAGGTTTGCGGCAAAACCTTACTCGACGTCCTTTCGGGACGCGCCGGCGTCCGCGTCGGGGATCTCGGCGCCGAAGTTCCCGTCGTGATCGAAACGATCGTCCGCAAGTGAAAACAAGCGCCTGGTTGGATCAATGATCAGAGATCGTCCGTCCGATCGGCGCCGAGATCCCAATCGACCGGAATCGATCGTTTGTATGAGTTTACGATTATTCCAAACAAAATTTTAGCCAGAGATATCATGGCGCGTTTAAGCTGTTATACCAATTGTTTCGGTCCCGCGGGGGTTCGGCGGGCGGTCGAGCGGGCGCGCGAATGCGGGCTTGAACGGCTTGAACTTGCGATGAAGCCGCACGATCTGGGAGGGCTCGTTATCCCCGCCCAAGCGATCGTCAACGAGGAGTCCGACGATCGGACGGTCGACGACTTTTGTAATCATATACTGAAACATAACGTTCAAATCGGCGGCTGCAACGTCGGCGGTTTCGATTTACGGACCGACGAGGGGTACGAGCGGACGGCGCGACGGATCGAGTTCGCGACGCGTCGGTTCGGGCCTTCGGTCGTCGTCTCGGGAGCGGGTCGGCCGGTCGGCGCGGCGGAAACCGCGATCGTCGTCTCCAATCTCAAACGACTCGGCGATCGCGC
>JAKBCQ010000767.1 GCA_021807585.1 Planctomycetota bacterium
TCTCGGGCTTGATCTCGTCGACTCGTTTTGGCTTAGGCTTGGGCTTCGGCTTCGGATCCTCGACCGTTTTCGGTTTCGGCTGCGGAGTCTCGGCGATCACGACCGCTTCGGTCGTTGCGACGCGATTCGTATTCGGCTTTTTGTACATCGAGACGATCAGAGCGAGCGTTCCCGCTACCGATGCGAGCGCGAGTACGACGGGCGCGAGCTCGAACGCGATCCGCGCGCTACGCGGGCGATCGATTTTCGCTCCGGCATCGGCCTCTTCCCGCATACAAAAGCCTCCGTCGAAGGACGATCGGCGATTCAAGCCAAGACATGAAAACCGCCGCGTCGACTCGATCCCAAAGTCGAGCCGATATCCGCCTCATCGGCCGAAAACGATCACCGGCTTGAGCCCGACGTCGTTTCAGACAGCGATCGATTCATCAGCGAAAACGAGACATCGAAACAATCCATCATGCATGTTCTTTTATGATTCAGGAACCGATTCGCGGAGCGTCGCGGCTCGACTCGCGAGTTTCGGCGCCGGAGGCGCGGACTGAGGTGCGTGCGCGACGAGACCGAGCTCGGCCGATCGTTTCACAAGATGCGAAGTCGACCGTCCCTCGACGAGCGGGATCAGCACAAGCTCGCCGCCGGCGTCCTCGACAATCTCACGACCCACGACCTGATCGGGGCGATAATCGCCCCCTTTCACCAGAACGTCGGGGACGATCGCGCGGATCAACTCTTCGGGGGTTTCCTCGTCGAACACCACGACAAGATCCACATACTCAAGCGCCGCTAAAACCTCGGCGCGGTCGTCTTGCGATTGAAGCGGCCGCGCCGGCCCTTTCAACATCTGAACGCTCGTATCGGAATTGAGCCCGACGACGAGCACGTCTCCCAGCTTCGAAGCCTGACGCAAAAGCCTGACATGCCCCACGTGCAGCAGGTCGAAACAACCGTTCGTGAAAACGATCTTCTTGCCCGAGCTTTTGCGACGCGCGATCTCCGCCAGAAACGCGGTCCGATCGAGCCGTTTGGGGCTCTCGGCGTGTCGATGCGCCAGCAGATCGTCGAGCAGCTCGCCGCGCGAAAGGAGCGCCACGCCGATCTTTTCGACCTCGAGCCCCCCCGCGACGTTGCCGAGCGCCGCGGCCTCGTCGTAACTCGCTCCGTCCGCCAAACAGAGCCCGATCACCGCGAGCACCATATCCCCCGCGCCCGTGATATCATACACCTGTCGCGGTCGAGTCGGATGGATCGCCGAGACTCCGTCGCGACGGCAAACCGCCATCCCGTCGCGGTCGAGTGTGACGATCGCCGCCTCGAGATTGAGCCGATGAACGAGCGAGTTCCCCGCCAAGATCGCGTCCGAGGGGTCGCGGATCGGCGCTCCCGTCGCAAGCTGAGCCTCGAGCCGATTCGGAGTGATCGCCGTAACCCCTCGATATTTGGCGTAATTCCCCCCTCGAATCGGATCGACGATCACCGGGACACGCCGCGTTCGTGCCAGATCAATCAAAAAATTCAAAAGAGCCGGCGTGCAAACCCCCTTATCATAATCCGAAACGAGGATGATGTCCGCCGAGCGAGCCGCTTCGGTCAAGTGCGCCGCGAGCGCCATCTCGACGCTCGAAGAAACGGGCGTGCGATCCTCGTAATCGACCCGGATCATCTGCTGTGGATGTCGATCTTGCGCGCGGCCGATGTATCGCTCTTTCAATGTCGTAGGCCGCCCCTCGATCGGGATCAAATAACGGTCGCCGATCGACATATCCGCAAGGATTCGCCTGGCGACTTCGGCTTCGATATCGGCGCCGACGACCGCGATGAGATCGACTTCGGCCTCAAGCGCTTTCAGCATCGTCGCGACGCTCGCCGCGCCTCCCAAACGATGCTCGCGACGATCGGCGCGCAAAAGAGGAACCGGCGCCTCCTGGCTGATCCGCTCGGCGTCTCCCCAAACGTAACGATCAAGGATCAAATCGCCGAGAACGAGCACGCGCGGCCGACCGAGCGTTTCAACGCGCCGAATGAGGTCGAAATCTTCCACCCCGCCGTCCTCCATGACACCGCGGCCTGAGAATCGCCCGTGTTCTAGCCGAACTTCACACACTCGACAAGGCGAAATCGCTCTCTCGAAGCGATCGAACGATCGCCTTACACGTATAGGAAAGTCCTTGAACGAGGAGGTCGACGAGCGCGCGGAGGTCGACGGTTGAAGGACGCCTCGTCGACTCCCTCGTTCCCGATTCCGAATTGTCAAAGAGCGTCCCGGCCCGATCTCACGGTCGCCCGGGCTTGTTGCATTGTTGATGACAATTTCACATCAAGCGAACGTCATGGACATCGACCGACCGAGAAATCGAGCGTCGCCGTCGTGAGATTTCGCTCGAACTCGAAGGTTTCGCCGGCGATGGACTCGCAGAGCCGACGCCGCCTCGATATCGCATCGAGCAGCGGCGGAATCTTTGGCGCCGGCGATGCCCGTCGCGATCGAGACTCGCTTCGCCGGGTCGAATTCTTCCTGGAATGCGAATGCTTCTGGGGGGGCGAACCGGTGTGGGAACGCGGACTCTTCTGGGATGGCGAACCTCCGTGTGAGCCCTTTTCAACGAATTCCTTTTCACAAACGCCGGCTCGGTCGGCGCCTCGCCCTCCCGGAATCAACATTTCGTCATCGGTGATCGGAAGGGAGGGCGAACCGCCGTGTGAGCCCGTTTCAACGAATTCCTTTTCACAAACGCCGGCTCGGTCGGCGCCTCGACCTCCCGGAATCGGCATTTCAGCGCCGGTGATCTGAAGGGAGGGCGAACCTCCGTGTGAGCCGTCTTGATTTGTTTGATTTT
>JAKBCQ010000768.1 GCA_021807585.1 Planctomycetota bacterium
AAAATCATCATGAACGTATCCGTTCGGGTCGTCATTCCCGCACTCTTGTTCGCTTTCGTCGCCGCGCTCCCCGCCTTCGCCGACGACGAAACCGCGTCTCTCAAAACGTTCTCGGCGATCGGTAAAGCATCCGCCGCACTCGACGATTACCATGAGGCCGAACTCCTCCGACACGAAGGCAAAGGACGACTCTCGCATATGTGGTTCGGCGGCGATTGGCCCGGTTACGACAAAACACGTGTACGCGTTTATGTCGACGACGAAAAAAAACCCTCGATCGACATGGAACTCGGCCTCGGACACGGACAGGGCTTCGGCGATACCAACTCCCCATGGGGCGCCGAACGCCTAGGCAGAACCGGCAGCCCCAGCGGTATCTACAACACGTATCCCATCCCCTTCGGCAAAAACATCCGCGTCACCGCCCAACGCGATCAACACTCCCCCAAATCGTCTCCGTTCTGGTGGATCGTCCGCGGGACCGACAATCTCCGAGTTACACTCGGAGGAGTCAAATTGCCCGAATCCGCTCGATTAAAACTCTATAAACATGAGAACTTCACAGCGAAACCAATGGAAGAATTCAGTCTCTGCGATGTCAAAGGAGCGGGCGCGCTTTATCAGGTGACGATCGCGGGACGAGGCTTACGAGAAACCGGCGATTGGAAAAACCTCAGCTTCCTCGAAGCGTGCATGCGTGGTTATTTCGACGGCGCCCCCCAGCCCACCCTCCTCTCGTCGGGCCTCGAAGATTATTTTCTCGGAACCTATTATTTCAACCGAGGTCGATACGCCAACAACGTCGCCGGATTGACACATCTCGACGTAAAAAATCGAACCTTCTCGGCTTACCGATTCCACGACGACGATCCGATCTTCTTTCATAACGGCTTTCGCCTCACTTGCCGCTGCGGAGAAACCGAAGACGGCTCGAAACAAGGCAAAATCATGGGGGATCCTCCCGAAACCCAATACACAACATACGCATGGGTGTATGAGTGGCCGTCGAACTGATTCGTCCCGGGAGTCCGATCGACGTCGTCGCAAGAGATCGACGTCGATCGCGTCCAATTGTCGATTGATTGGACGAAGGATACGATAACGATTGGGAAACGAGTCCTGGAGACCAAATCATGACGACGACGACGAAAACCCGAGGAACCGCGACGATCGCCGATCTGTATCGAACCGAGGGGAAAGCCGAGCTGATCGGTGGAAGGATCGTTGATTATATGGCGACCGGTTATAAACCTCATCGTATCGCGTTTGATATCGCCGTATTGCTAAGAAATTACGCTCTCGCCGCGAGTAAAGGCGTCGCCTGTGCGGACAACATCGGTTTTGTGGTCCCCGAGCTTTCAAGCGGTCGCGAATCGTTTTCTCCCGACGCCTCGTACTACGACGGTCCTCTTCCACCCGACGATATGGATTTCATCGCGGGTGCTCCGACATTCGCCGTCGAGGTTCGCAGTAAAAACGATTACGGTAAGGTCGCCGAAGCCGAGATCGCCGCCAAACGCGCCGATTATTTCGAGGCGGGAACCAAAGTCGTCTGGGATGTCGATCCTGTCAACATGTGCATTCGATCGTATCGGGCCGATTCCGCCGATTCGCCGATCGTCTTTCAAAAAGGGGACGTCGCCGACGCCGAGCCCGCGGTCCCGGGTTGGCGGATCGACGTCGCCGAACTGTTCCCCGATTAATATGGATGAGGAAGCCTCCGTCACGAGATCCCGATTCAATACGAGGCTCGCGAGAATCTGAAAGAAGCCGTCTCGACGGTTCTTGAGGCCGATCGAGCGATGACCGAACGAATGATCGAGGGGCGACCGGTCGCTCGCGAACCCCTCATCATTACCACCTCATGCAACGAAATGATCTGATTCGCCATCTCAAGAAGTGCCGTCGGCTCTCGCTTCGCGAGGGGAGAATATCATTCGATTATTTATCAATCCCGATAAGTATGTTGTCTCCGCGGGTCCACGACATCGCGAGATCAATGAATTTCTTGTCAGGAAAACCTGTAAGGATTTGGGAATCAAATCGCCGTGATTTCATGAGTCGCTCATCGTCGCCGAATCGAAATTCGATGCGATCAACCCGAATCATCATGCGGCGACTCCTTCGATTTGGGATGAAACGTTTCTCATCAGTCGTGTTCGGCGCCTATCGCTTGGCTTTTTGGGTAGCCGGTCTTACATGGATTTCATGGTTTGTCCGAGTCGGGGCGCGAGGAGGCAGGCGAACCACTCGTCGGCCCCCCGTTCGCTCCTGCTCGCGAAGCTCGTGAACGATCGCTTCCAAGTCGAACCCGAACTGTCGACAGAATGCCTCGCGCGCCGTCCGGACTTCCATCACCAAATCATCCTCGATCATCGTCGTATCCTCCGCGTAATGCTTCCGGCGTGCAAATCACCGGAGGTTCGTATCCCGAGTTCCTACAAACCATCTCGATCCGCCCACGCAAGGTCGCGTTGGCGATATGGGCGCAATTCCAACTCAACAGGTAATCCATTCCGTGCGCCGTCGCCGTCGCGATGTGTAAAGCGTCAGCCGTCGCACGCTCGGGCATCGGTACTTGTTCTCGAAGCGACCGAGCTAGCGTCATGACCATGTCATTCTGCTCCAAGAGAGGAAGTCCTTCCAGGGCGGCAAGCCTCGTCGCGGCGGCTTGCGGATCGCCCGATTGGCATTCTCGCACGACCAACTGGGAGATGAACAATTCGTATTCGTGTCTCCGACCCCACCATTCTTGAGTGATCCGCTGATGCGCCGCCCGGACGATGTCGCGACTCGGCCATCCCGTGAGGTAGCTGGGGACTGTCGTCTC
>JAKBCQ010000769.1 GCA_021807585.1 Planctomycetota bacterium
TAAATATTCGGCGGGTCAACGAGCCAAGCAGGCGCACGATCGCGAGAAGAAGCTCGCTCGGGTCGAGACGGTCGAGCTGATCCGCGACATCGAGGCGCCCGTGATGGGCTTCGGCGAGGTCGATCGCGCCGGCGATATCGTGATCGAAACGCGGAACATCAGTAAGTCTTATGATAAGAAATTGTTCGAGAATTTCAACGTCGCGATCGAGCGCGGCCGGTGCGTCGGGATACTCGGTCCCAACGGATCGGGTAAATCGACGTTGATTAAGATTATGATCGGCCGGCTTAAGCCCGACGCGGGCGAGGTTCGGTTAGGACACAAGGTGAAGGTCGGCTATTACGACCAGGGGCTCGAGGTCTTGCCCCCCGAGACTCCCGTCGTCCGAGCCGTCTGGCCCGAGGACGATCCCTCGTGGGTGCAGGAGGATGTCCGCGATTTGTTGGCTCGCTTCGGCCTGAAAGGGGAGATCGCGTTCCAGACCGTCGGCAAGCTTTCGGGAGGCGAAAAAGGGAAGGCCGCGCTCGCGAGGTTGGCCGCGACGGGCGCGAACGTCCTCGTCATGGACGAACCGACTAATCATCTTGATATCTGGGCATGTGATTCCTTGGAACGATCGATCCGCGAGTTCGAGGGGACGGTTCTGGTCGTGAGCCACGACCGTTATTTCCTCAATCAGGTCGCCGATCGGCTGATCGTCCTGGGGGATTCCGCGGGTCGAGGACGCGTGATCGAAGGCGATTACGACACGTATCTTGGTTTGACGGCGCGTGAATCGCGATCGATCGCGGCCGCGGATTCCGAAGCCGATTCCGCGAGGCGGGCCGAGGCCTCCGCCGAGAAATTCGCCTCGAACGCCAAGCCCGAGAAACGGAAGCGGAAATTCGCGTATCGCAAGCCCGGAGAGATTGAAAAGGAGATCGCGGTTCTTGAACCCGAACTCGCGACGATCGAGCAATCGCTCGGCACGCCCGCGACCTGGCGCGATCCGATCGCGGCGCGCAACCTCCAACTTCGTTACGACGACCTCAAACGCAAACTTGAAAATCTGTACGCTCATTGGGAAGAGGCCGTCGAACTGAATTCCTAAAAAGCAGGCACATAAAATTATCTTTGTAGAAACTAGATTCGGGTTTATCGGCTCGGGCGATTTCAATCGGTCAAAGAACGGGATGATGTATTGACGAATAGACATAAGTCAGGTTATGAGTCTCGTGCATGAATAAACGATTCGATTCGGCGATGAAGGAATTGGTTGATCTTCATCCCGAAGCCTGGGTTTCGTATATCGGATTGACCCCGACGGGAACGCTTCGCGTCGTCGATTCGAACGTCTCGACGGTTACGAGCGAGACCGACAAGGTCATCCTTGACGACGGGCCGGAGCCCTATTTGATTCACTTCGAGATGCAATCGTCGGTCGATTTGACTCTTCCGAGACGACTTTTTCGGTACAATGGTTTGCTCGATTTGCGCCACGATTTGCGAGTCTTGGCTGTTGCGGTTTTGTTAAGGCCCGAAGCGGACTCGGAAGATATTAACGGGGTTTTGGCTCTCGATCTACCCAATAAAAATCCCGTCGTCCGATTTTATTATCGGGTCGTTCGAGCGTGGGAGGTTCCGCTCGATTCGATTTTGGGAGGTTATCCGTCGATCCTTCCGCTCGCTCCTCTGTCCGCCATCCCCGTCGCCGAAGTTCCCGCGGTCATTCGACTCGTCGACGATCGGCTAAAGACCGAGACGGATTTGAGTTTGGCTGTTAAGATTATGGAGTTGACCCTCGTCCTGGCCGGGTTACGATTAAGCGGCGAGGAAGTTCAAGAGATTCAAGGGAGTCTTTATACGATGAGCTTGATCACGGAATCCTCTTACGTTCAGCTTCTTTTAAACAAAGGCCGCGAGGAAGGGATTCAAGTAGGCCGCGAGGTAGGGCTTCAAGAAGGCCGCGAGGTAGGGCTTCAAGAAGGCCGCGAGGAAGGGCTTCAAGAAGGCCGCGAGGAAGGGCTTCAATATGGACAAATTTCTGAGGCTCGGAGGATCCTTCTTCGACTCGCGACGGCTCGGTTTGGGGAACCCGACGAATCGACCCTCCGAACGCTCGAATCGATCGACGACCTCGATCGACTCGAAAGGATTACGGATCGAGTACTCGCCGCGTCGAGTTGGGTCGAGTTGATCGCCCCCGAATGATCGAGATCGTTCTCGACACGCCTTCGATACGGACGGCTTTCGGTCCCGCGAGCCGACACGCCCTCGCTATCGAATTCGTCGTTTGCAGAAACATGATTATGTTTATTTATGTTTTGACGACGGAACGAAGAGCGACTAGAAAGGATTCAAGGGAGTATTTATGCGATGAGCTTGATTACTGAGTCATCCTATGTCCAGTATCTTTTGAACAAAGGTCGCCAGGAAGGACTTGAAGAAGCCCGCCGGGAACGGTTGCAAGCGGGACAAATATATGAGGCTCGGAGGATCCTTCTTCGACTCGCGACGGCTCGGTTTGGGGAACCCGACGAATCGACCCTCCGAACGCTCGAATCGATCGACGACCTCGATCGACTCGAAAGGAGTGTGTATCGGATACTCGCCGCTACAAATTGGGTCGAGTTGATCGCCCCCGAATGATCGAGATCGATTTTGAACCTCCTTTGGTTCTACCTCATTCAGACCCGCCGACCTAACGTCATATCAATCAAACGAACTATCTGTGCTTATGTGATGATAAGTTAATATTTTTGTTCGGTCGACGCACGACTCGGATCGGCCTTCGCGCACGTAGCGAACCGGGTTAAAATCTACCAGCAGTTAAAACGAACCGCAGCGGGT
>JAKBCQ010000770.1 GCA_021807585.1 Planctomycetota bacterium
CGCCGTCTGATCCCCAACAAATAATTGATTGTGGAACGGTCCGAATTTCCCGCCCGTCGTATCGCAAGCGATCCCGCTCGCGGATTGCCCCATTTTGGAATACGGGAAGTAAATCGCGGGGGGGCGCAGCTCGGGAATTCGTTTCGCCTCGTCGATCAATCGCGAGTCGCTCTTCGGCTCGTCGGGGCGTTTGCCCAGATTCTTGGCGAAATCATACCACTTGAATCCCGCGGGATGGCCCAAAAAAGCCCCCGGTTCAAGGTGTTTAAGGGCGCACGCGCCGTTCCACGGGCCTTGATTCTCGGTATAAAACATGTCTCCCGCGGCGTTCGACCCGACCCCGCCGGGCGATCGAAGCCCCGAGCACGTGGGGACGAGCGATCCGTCGGGCTTGAGCCGCAAGCACCAGCCGCGGAACTTGGCGTCGCTCGTGAACGATCCCGTCAACGTAAGCGCAATCCAAATATCTCCGTTTTTATCAAATTTCGAACAAAAACCATATTCATGATAATCGCCCGTGATCTCCCAGCCGTCGGCGACGGTTTCAAACCGATCGGCGCGGCCGTCGCGGTCTTCGTCCACAAGCTTCGTCAGCTCGCCCCGTTGCATCGCGTACAGAACTCCGTCGCGCTCGGCGAGCCCAAGCACCTCGTGCAAGCCCGACGCGAATTTGACGAACTTCGATTCTTTGGCGGGATCGGCCGCGAACGGATTCGAGATCCAATAAATATCCCCCCGCCGCGATGAAAACGCCAATCGACCGTCGCGTGAAAGCTCAAGCGCCCCGGCCTCGAGCACGACCCCGTCGGGAATCTTAAACTTCGTGATCTTGTAATATTCGTCTTCTTTGGGAGCGTCCGCGGCTCGGGCCGATCGCCCCGCCGAGAAACCCAAGACGATAACCAATAAACATACGATCACGTCGGCGAGCTTTTTGATCATCATCTTCTCGTACCTGGGGATCATGATGGAATCGTCATTCGGGAAACGACCGCGTTCGCGCCGAGGAGAACGATCTCACCAGATGAACGTTTGAACGATTTTGGCGGTTCGAGCCGTGTCGGAAGTCGGACGGATCGGCACGAGCAGCTCGGTCTTCCCCGCCGATTTGCGAACGATCGGCCCGGCGGTCGTTTCGAGCCTCGTTCGCCACGTTCCGTCGATCACATAAAGAGCGCGATCGGCCGAATCGACTTCGATCTTGTTCGCCGCCGCGGCTCGATAATACGCGTTCTCGCCGGCGTCGGCGGCCTTGAGATCGAACGAAAGCGTTCGTTTCAGCCGCGGACCCTTGGAATCGGGGATCCCATCAAAGAAATCGTCGATCTTGATTGATCCGAGGCGATAATGGAACGTCGGCTTGCGGTCGATTTTGGCGAGCGAATAGCCGAGGAATCGGTAATCCCCAGACCGCGCCGAGGTTTCGGGCCAGGCCGCGTCCGCCGAGGCGAGCCGCGCGACCCCCGCGCCTTCGGGCAGTCGTAAGATATCGTCGCCGAGGGGCGCCTCGAACCCCTCGCCTCGACCCGTCCAGTGCCGCGAAGCGTCGATGAAATCTCCCTGCCAGATCACCGCGAGCCGGAGGTCGTTCGCATCAAATGCAATGTTCACCTTTTCAGGATAGCCGACTCCGATCGCTCGCGGCCCCGCGCCTTCAAGAAAATTCCGGTAAATCACCGCCTCTTTGCCGACGACGAGCGGGATCGGGCTTCGACCCAACCCATAAGGGACGGCCGCCTGATCGCCGTCGGCGAGATAACGCCACACCGCCTCGATCTGCTTGGTCGAATCGCCCCCAAAAATCTCGGTGATCAGGCTCTTCTCTTGCGGCCACGCCGAAGGCATCCGCGTCCCCGGTCGATATTCCTGGGGATTGCGCACGTAGCGATGAAACCAGTCGCGCCGCAACCTGCGCGTCATGATCGTCATGTTGATCGCCTGAATCCCGCTCGCCTGAAAATTCTTAAACGCATGGCACGTCCCGCAATTGTTCGCCTTCGAACCCGTCAGATAACGCCCCTGCGCCTTCACCCGCTTTTCGGGAAGATCGAACTCGATCGCGGGCGCGGGCTCGATCCGATCGACCTCGGCCAACTCGGCCGCGAGCGATCCCGCGTTCGACGCGGCGAATTTGGGCATATGCGTGATCATATACGGACGATCTTTCGATCCATTTTCAAGGATATTCTTAAGCCATTCGGCTTCGAGCTTGCCGCCGACTCCGTTCAAATGCGGCGGCAGCCTTCCCTCATCCCCCATCTCTTTTTGCGTCGTCGTGAAGAACGCGTCGCGCTCTTTTTCGACCCCCCCTAGCCCGTCGCGCACATGACACGCATAGCAGTTAAGCCGCAATAAAGTCGAAGCGATCGCATCGCGCGGAGTCGGCTTTTGAACCCCGGCCGCGGTCGCGGTTTTGATCGCCGCCAAGAGCGCCGCTTTTTGGCTCGAACCCAAGGCGTAATCGGGCGACCCCGCGGCGGGACGATCGGCTAAACATCCTGATGTCCTATTGCGAAGATCTTGAAACGCTTTGGCCGCGAGTTTCGATTCGACGACCCCGTGAGAATCTTGCAATCGGTGGCACGATGCGCAGCCGCGGCCGGCGAAAATCGACCGCCCCCGTTCGACAAGCCCGCGATCGGGCTTGAACCGCGGTTTCGAATCGGGCCGTTCGGGTTTGATCGTCACCGCCGGAGAAAGCGATTGCCGAGCGATCCCCGCGCCCTCAAAATCAACCGTGAGAGCGTCTTCGCCGCCGCCGTTGAAGTGCTCAACCACAAGCTTGTGAGATCCGACTTCCAGCTTCCGTCCGCCGTCTTTGAAGCTTT
>JAKBCQ010000771.1 GCA_021807585.1 Planctomycetota bacterium
CGGTGACCGACGCCGTTTTCGCGCTCATGATCGTTTCTCCTCGCCCAAAGCGGTCGAAGCCATCGCGGGATTCAGATTCCTCAGTCGCGATTGATACGTCGTCCGCGGCTTGGTGTTCAATTCGCCTAACAATTCATAATCACGCGATTGTTTTTTAACTCGAGACACTCGGCTCGTGGGGTCGGACACGTCGCCGAAGACGATCGCCTCGGACGGACACGCCTGGGCGCACGCGGGAACGATCGTTCCGTCGGGGATCTTCACGTCGCTCGAATCCCCCGCCGCGGTGCGAACGCCGATCTTCCCCCGTTCAATTCGCTGAACGCAATACGTACATTTTTCCATAACGCCGCGGATCCGCACCGTGACGTCGGGATTCATCCGCATCTTCAGCGTCTCGGGCGTCCCCTTCGCCGCCAGCGGACCGAGCCTCAATTCGTCGAGCGGACGCTCGTTGTAATTGAAGAAGTTGAAGCGACGCACCTTATACGGACAGTTGTTCGCGCAATAACGCGTTCCCACACAACGATTGTAAACCTGAAGATTCAACCCCTCGTCGCTGTGCACCGCGGCGTTCACCGGACACACCGCCTCGCACGGAGCGTTCTCGCAATGAACGCACGCGACGGGCTGATGAACCATCCCGGGATCGTCCTCGTCTCCCGAAAAATAACGGTCGTTGCGAATCCAATGCATCTCGCGTCCGCGCATCACCTCGCCTTTTCCCACGATCGGCACGTTGTTCTCGCTTTGACAAGCGATCGTACACGCGTTACATCCCAAACACGTGTTCAAATCAATTGCCATCCCCCATTGATACTCGCCGGGGAACTCGGGACGTTCTTGAATATCGGCATGTTCATGCTTGTGATGTTCCGAATCGGCCGCGTCCCCCTTGCGATAATCGAGAAAGTCGATCTCGCGGACGAGGTCGCGCCCCTCCATCCGAGAATGATCTTGCGTGAGCGCCAAATCGTATCGTTCACCCGTCTTGCGAACCTTCACCCCGCGGACAAAATCGGGATTCGTCGACGTACGGATCTTATAGGCGTTAAAGCCGACTCCGCTTCCGATCTTTCCCGCGTGCGCGCGGCCGTAGCCAAGCGGAACCGCGATCGAACCGTCCGCCTGACCCGGCAAAACCAGCGCGACGATCTCGAGCGCAAGACCCGCAACCGAAAGCTCGATCACGTCCCCGGTCTCCACGCCGAGCTTGCGGGCCGTCGCGGGACCGATCGTCGCGGCGTTATCCCATGTAAGCTTCGTAATCGGATCGGGCGCCTCCTGCATCCAGCCGTTGTTCGCATACCGGCCGTCGTCGACCTTCGCATCGCGGTCGAACGTCAATTCCAAATTCGTCTCCGAAACGTCGACCCGCGGCGGAAAAGCCTTCAAAGCGTCAACGATCGCCTTGATGTTTATGTTTGGCTTCTTGATCGCGACGCTCGACGCGTCGATTCGTCCCTCGTGCAAGAAGCGTTTCCAGGAGGTCTCAAAATCCGCCTCGGTCGCAAACGCCTGGAACGTCTCGCGAACGACCTCGTAAGGAGTCTTTTTCTTGTATCCAAGAACCGCGGCTAACAGTTCGATCGCCGATTTTCCGCCGAATAAAGGCTCGATCAGCGGCTGGATCGCAAGCACCCCCTCGCCGTCGCGCGCGTCGCCCCACGATTCGAGCGAATTCGCCGCGTTCACGTGATATGTACACGCCCGCGCGGTCTCGTCGACGTGCATGCCCCAATGAATCGTCCGCTCGACGCCGCGCAACAGATCGCCGAAACCGAGATCCGCGGGAGCGTTATAAACGGGATTCGCCCCCAGAATAATCAAGGTTTTTACCGATTTATTCATGATCGCATGTGCGAGATCTTGAATCGAGCCCGATTCGGAAGCGTCCGCTTTGTGATAAACGACGGTCGAATCGATGTTTCCGAGCGCGTCGTTGATCGCGTGCGCAAGCGCGTGAACGACGGGGGGTTGACGCCTCCCCGCGACGACGATCGAACCGCCTCGGTGAGCGAGAAGATCCGCGGCGACCGCGTCGATCCACGATCGGTCGATCTCGACCTTCGCCGCCGAACCCGCCGCCGCGGCGACGAGATCCTTCGCAGCGTCCCCCCCGGTTCGTTTGAGGATCGCTCCCGCGAGCGCCAAAGTATAAGCCGCGATATGACTTGCCGGCATCCGCAAGCGATGATCCGCCATCCCTCCCGTCGTCGTGAATTTGGGCTCGATCGCGTACAACCGATTCATCGAATCGCCCGGATTCTCGACACGGCGTTTGGCCGCGAAACCGCGCTGATAGCGCACCCCGTCGTCCTCGAGCCCGATCAGGTCGCAATCGAGCGCGACGATCACGTCGGCCTTTTCGAGCCGGTATGTCGGCGCCAGACGATCTCCCAAAGCGATCGCACTCCCCGCCGCCGCGTTGTCTCTACTGATCGGCTCGTGTACATGCCATTTCATGTTGGGCATGATCTTCTCGAGTTCGCGGCGCAGCCGATCGATCGTCGGCGAGCGGAGATCCCCCGAGAGGACGTGCAGGCCGCGCCCCTGTTCGCTTTTATGCGAATCGACGATCGGTTCGAGCCGCGCCACGAATCGATCCCAATCGCTCTCGGCGCCTTTATCGAGGACCGTCTTGGACCGATCGGGATCGTAGAGATCGAGAATCGACGCCTGAGCCCACGCGTCTGTCGTCCCACGCGTGACCGGATGAAGCGGATTTCCCTCGATTTTCGTCGGCCGGCCTTCATGGCTTTCCACCAGCACGGGAAAACCGCCGCCGGGCCTCGGCAGCGCCGTCGCGTACTAGCGATCGTGCCC
>JAKBCQ010000772.1 GCA_021807585.1 Planctomycetota bacterium
CGGCGGTCGGCTCGCGTCGGTTGGCGGGATCGGCTTGTTGAGGAGCCTCGACGCAATCGGCTGAATCGATCGTATGAACATACCGCCCTTCCGCAAGCGAGCGATTCGCCTTCTCAATCCGCGAACGAACCGCCGCCTGAGGAGGCCTTGAAGGAATCAGACAATCGGGCCCCGCGCCGATCAAATCGCCTCGACCCGCCTTCAAAAGCGCCTCGCGCGCCTCGAAATAATTCTCGGGCTTGAAAAACTGCAATAAAGCCCGCTGCAACTTCCGATCCTTCAGCCGGTGCGGCGTCTCGACCGCGTCTCCCGTAAACGGATCTAAACCTGTGTAATACATGCATGTCGCGATATCAAAAGGCGCCGGAATGAAATCCTGCACCTGATCGGGGCGATAACCGTTCCGCTTCAGAAACAAAGCCAAATCGATCATCGCCTTCAAATCGCTGCCGGGATGAGACGCGATGAAATAAGGCACAAGATATTGCTTCGGCTTTCCCGCGGCGCGACCGGCCTCGGTGAACGCTCGCGCGAATCCGCCGAAATCGTCGATCGAAGGCTTCTTCATCCGCTTCAGCACCTCGGGATCGGCGTGCTCGGGGGCGACCTTCAAATGCCCGCCGACATGATGCGCAGCCAACTCTCGAATGTACTCGGGTGATTTTTGAGCCAAATCGGTGCGAACGCCCGACGCGACCAATACCTGGTCGATCCCTTCCACCTCGCGACTCTTCCTCATCAACTCGACGAGCGGTCCGTGATCGGTTCCAAGCAGCTTACAAATCTTGGGATGAACGCACGAAAGACGCTTGCAAATCTTTTCGACCTCGGGCTCAAGACACCTCATCTCGTACATGTTCGCGGTCGGACCGCCGAGATCCGAAACGACCCCGGGAAATTCGGGATCGGATCCAAGAATCTTAAGCTCGTTTAAAATCGATTCTTGCGAGCGCGATTGAATGATTCGACCTTGATGCGCCGTGATTGAACAGAACGTGCACCCGCCGAAACAACCCCGCATAATCGTTACCGAATCCTTCACCGTCTCGAACGCGGGGATCCGTTCGTTGCGATACATCGGATGCGGTCGACGCGTGTACGGCAGCCCGTAAATCCTGTCCATCGATTCCCGACTGATCGGCGGCCAAGGCGGATTCGCCACCACGGCCTGGCGGTCGTGATACTGCGCCAAACGCTTGGCGTTATGCGGATTCGTTTCTTGATGAATGATCCTCGTCGCGACCGCGAATTGCTGTTTATCGCCTTTCACCGCTTCGTATGAGGGCAAAATCAACGCGTCGGACGGAGGCGTTTCCTTGGCGCCAAGGACGTACGCGACACCCCTCATATCGCGCAGGTCGCGCGGGGATTCTCCCGCGTCGAGCCTGCGAGTGATCTCGACGATCGGTTCCTCACCCATGCCGAAGACGACGAGATCGGCCTTGGAATCGAGCAAGATCGATTTCTTAACCGTATCGCTCCAGTAATCATAATGCGCCAGCCGCCGAAGCGACGCCTCGACTCCTCCCGCGATCACGGGAACGCCCGGATAAGCCTCGCGGGCTCGATGACAGTACGGCAGCGTGGCGCGATCGGGTCGAAGACCGATTCTGCCGCCGGGGCTGTACGCGTCGTCGTTCCTCACCTTCTTATTCGCGGTATAATGATTGATCATGCTATCCATATTCCCCGCGCTGATCGCGAAGAACAAACGAGGCTTGCCGAACGTCCGCCACGGCTCGGCGCTCCTCCAATCGGGCTGGCTGAGGATCGCGACACGAAACCCCTCGGCCTCGAGCACTCGACCCAAAATCGCCATCGCGAACGCGGGATGATCGATATACGCATCCCCCGTCACGAACACGACGTCGACCTGATCCCAATTCCGCGCGTCCATCTCGGCCCGCGTCGCCGGAAGATGAGGAAGAGACCCGGGAGCGGCGACCGTGTGCTTCGACGAGCTCCGTACGCCGATCGAAACGAGATCGGGCGCCTGGACGCGAGCCGAGCAGGGAGGTTCGAAGTTCGATGAATTCATCAGTCGGTCACTCGCTCACCCAAAGCCATGATTTCCACGCGTTGTTCCACAACGCATTATGCGGCAACGAGCGCGGTCGCGACCAGTGAGGATCTGCGATCATTCGTTTTATCGAGAGACGGGCGCCGGCGTGAAAACGATAAGAGAATAATGAATTTGCTTGTGTGTCGATTCGGTCGATGATCGCGGCGCGGGGATCGAAACTCCTGGAGAGGGGGACGTGTCGCGAAGTGTGAGGTTTCGGCCGCTCGCACTTCGCGACGACGTCGCCGCTCTCTTGATCAAACATGCGACATGTCAAAGAGCCTCCCGGTCCGATCTCGCGGTCGCCCGGGCTCGTTGCGTTGTCGGCGACAATCTCGCGTTAAGCGAGCGTCAGGGGTTCGGGAATCATTGTGATATCGAGCTTCGATGAAGATAAATGACGCACGAAGCTCCCGTCGGCGTTCGCGTCAATCCAGCGATTACGTTTCGATATCGCGTCGAGAAGAGGAGGAGTCTTTGGGATCGGCGATGCCCGTTGTGATGCGGGATGTTTTCCAGAAGTCGCCTTTTTCCGAGTGCGCGAATTGTTCATTGAGGCCGAACTGTTTCGGGGGTGCGAACCGCTCTGGGAGGGCGAACCGCAGTGTGAGCCCTTTTCAACGGATTCCATTTCACAATTGCCGGCTCGGTCGGCGCCTCGCCCTCCCGGAACACAAACGCCGGCTCGGTCGGCGCCTCGCCCTCCCGGAATACAAACGCCGGCTCGGTCGGCGCCTCGCCCTCCCGGAATCAACATTTCG
>JAKBCQ010000773.1 GCA_021807585.1 Planctomycetota bacterium
CGCTTGCGCGAGATACGCATCGACGTCGCGGCGGATGACGCGGCCGTTCGGTCCCGAACCCGTCACTTGCGCGAGGTCGATCCCCTCCGATCCCGCGATTTTCCGCGCCAGCGGGCTCGATCGGACTCGACCGCCGGGCTGAACCGCGGTCACCGCGGCGACGGCGCCCGAATCGTGGCCGTTGCCTCCGACGAGTGTCGAGTCGGCGTGAACGGCGTGTATGGAAGAGGACTGAGCGGGCGCGGGAGCGGCGGAGGTCGAAGCCGCGGCGGCTTTGGCGGGGGCGGCTTTGCCCTGGCCGACCGACGCTGCGACGGCTTTAGGGTCTTCGCCTTTCTTGGCGAGGACGAGGACGCGTTGGCCGAGCGCGATTTCGTCTCCCTCTTTGACGTCGAGAACCGCGACGACGCCGTCGTCGAACGATTCCATCGGCATCACGGCCTTGTCGGTTTGCACCTCGGCGAGCGTGTCTCCTTCTTTCACCTTGTCGCCGACCTTGACCAGCCACTTCACGAGCTGACCGCTCTCCATCGTGGGGCTCAGTTTCGCCATTTTGACTTCGATCGGCACGGCAAACCCTCCTCGATCGCGACGGAACCGCGTTCAAGCCGAGATCGATCGATCGCTCAACGTAACTTGAGCGATCGACCGCGATATCGTTTCGGCTTTTACATATGCCGTCGTGACTACATCGTAATGCGAGTATAAATAAGGTATAAGTGGATTACGCGGCGAATCAGCCGCGATAAAGGACTTCTTTGACCGCGGCGATCACGCGATCGGCGCTTGGGAGCATCGTCGATTCGAGGGCGCGGCTGTAGGGGATCGGCGCGTCTTTGGCGGCGACGCGAGCGATCGGCGCGTCGAGTTCGTCGAAGACGGCTCGATAGATCCGATCGGACACTCCGGCGCCGACGCCGCAATACGGCCAATCTTCTTCGACGATGACGGCGCGATGCGTTTTGACGACCGAGGCGAGGATCGTATCGAGATCGAGCGGCCGGATGGTGCGGAGGTCGACGACCTCGGCTTCGATTCCCTCGTCGGCGGCGAGCCGATCGGCGGCGGCGAGGGTCGGGTGGAGCGAGCGTGAATACGTGATCAGGGTGACGTCCGAACCCGTTCGTTTGATGTCGGCCTTGCCGATCGGCACGAGATGATCGCCTTCGGGCACTTCGCCTTTGTCGGCGTAAAGCACCTCGTTTTCGATGAAGACGACGGGATCGTCGGAGCGGATCGCGGCTTTGAGGAGCCCCTTGGCGTCGGCGGGGGTCGACGGAAGGACGACGGTCAGACCGGGGATTTGCGCGTACCACGCTTCGAGCCGGTGCGAGTGGGTTGCTGCGAGCGCGCCCGCCATTCCCGAGCTGCCGCGGAAGACGATCGGGATGGTGAACTGGCCGCCGCTCATGTAGCGCATGTTGGCGGCGTTGTTGACGATCTGATCGATCGCCACCAAGCTAAAACTGAACGTCATGAACTCGACGATGGGACGCAGCCCCACCATGGCGGCGCCGATGCCGATTCCGGCGAAACCCGATTCCGAGATCGGCGTGTCGATCACGCGGCGCGGGCCGAATTTGGCGAGCAAACCTTGGCTCACCTTATAGGCGCCGTCGTACTCGGCGACCTCTTCACCCATCAGGAAGACGCGGTCGTCGCGTTCCATCTCCTCGGTCATCGCCTGATTCAAG
The DNA here is from genome assembly GCA_021807585.1 of Planctomycetota bacterium. GTDB lineage: Bacteria > Planctomycetota > Planctomycetia > Isosphaerales > Isosphaeraceae > JAKBCQ01. The sequence continues at coordinate 1,695 of JAKBCQ010000773.1, forward strand.
GCTTCTCGATAAGCAATCACGGGCATGATCGATTCACTCTTTCACTCTTGAGGGAGATAGGAAGCGACGCTGATATCCTCATAAACCGCCGCGGGCTCGGGAAGCGGGCTTTGCTCGGCGAATTCGATCGCCTCCTCGACTTCGTGCTTCACCTCCTCGTCGAACCGCTCGAACGTCGCGTCGTCGAGCCAGCCGCGCTGTTTGAGCAGCCGCTCGAAACGATGGATCGGGTCTTGCGCTTTCGCGTCTTCAAGTTCTTCTTTGGTGCGATATTTCGCGGGATCGCTCATCGAATGGCCGCGGAATCTGTATGTTTTCATCTCAATAAATGTGGGTCCGTCTCCGGCGTAAGCGCGTTGGAGCGCCTCGCGGGTGGTTTTGGCGACGAGTTCGACGTCGTTGCCGTCGATCGAGAACCCGGGCATTCCGTAGGCGACTCCGCCTCGAATCGTCAGGTCGAGAACCGCCGACGATCGTGTGAGTTGGGTCCCCATCGCGATCAGGTTGTTCTCGATCACATAAATCACGGGGAGCTTCCAGAGCGCCGCCATGTTGAACGCCTCGTGCACGCACCCCTGGTTGAGCGCGCCGTCGCCGAAATAACAAATGCAGGCTCGTTGTTCCTTGCGGTACTTGCCCGCGAAGGCGATCCCGGCGGCGAGCGGAACGTGACTGCCGACGATCGCGTGGCCGCCGAGAAATCCCTTCTCGGCGTCGAAGAAGTGCATCGAGCCCCCCTTCCCCTTCGAGCACCCCGTCGCTTTACCCAGCAGCTCGGCCATCGCCGCCTTCGGGTCCATGCCGCGTGCAAGCGCATGACCGTGATCACGATAAGCCGTAATCACATAATCATCTTCTCCAAGAACGCCGATCGAGCCGACCGCGACGGCCTCTTGTCCCGAATAAAGATGGCAGAATCCGCCGATCTTTTGGTTCTGATACAGCATCGCCGAGCGTTCCTCGAAGCGACGAATCAGCATCATCTGTCGAAGCCAGCTCAACGCCTGGTTGCGGGCGACGACGGGTTTCACTTCGGCCGACGCTGTTTGCGACATAAACTCCACCTCCTGAACCGGGAGACGCTCAACCCAACGACCGGAAAACGCATGCAAAGGCGCCGTCACGAGC
>JAKBCQ010000774.1 GCA_021807585.1 Planctomycetota bacterium
TCGAATCCCCGCTCGCTTTGGCTTTGGCGTCGCCGCTCGCCTTCGTTTTGTCGTCTCCTTTGGGCGCCTCGGCGGCGGGCTTGGCGTCTTCCTTGGTGATCGCGGTCAGTTCCTCGGCGGTCCACGGGTTCGACCGAGATTTCTCGGCTTCACGCGCCGCGGCGATCGTCGCGGCGTCGATCGCGTCGGCCTTGTTTCCCCACTCTTGTCGGATGTAAGTGAGCACCGCGGCGATTTGATCGTCCTTCAGCTTGGCGCCGAAAGCGGGCATGTTGCCGTTGAATGATTCGCCCGCCACTTTGACGTTCCCTTGAAGCCCGTTGAGCAAGATTCGCGCGATCCGCGCGGGCGATCCCTGAACCCATTCCGATCCCGCGAGCGGCGGATATTGCCCGGGAGTCCCTTTACCCGTCGCCTGATGACACGACACGCACCCCTGCCCCGTGAACAGCTTTTTGCCGAGCGTCACGGGATCGACAGGCGCAGCGGGCTTGGCCGACCCATAAAGCATCGAAGGCTTGTATTCATCATAAATATCGGAACGAAAATCACCGCTATACTTCTGCAAATAAAAACCGCCCCAAAAGATCAGCGCGCCGAAGACCGCGGCGAGCCAGGGAGGGATCGGTTCGTAGCCGTCGCGCGGGTCGCGTCGCTCACGGAGGATCGGAGCGTGCAAGCCCTGCACGTCGTACCGCTCGTGCGTTTCGGTTTGATCGTCGTGCTCGTTCGAACGCGCGGTTCGAGGTTCGCTCATGGCGTTTCCGCCTCCTTCAACGGGGTCGTGTGATCGAGCGCCTGTAAATACGCGACGAGCGCCCTCGCCTCGGCTGTCGGAACGATCTCGTAGCCCGCCGCGGGCTTCCATTCCTCGGGAAGCTCGAGCGCGAGCTTCGAAGGCTCTCCCGTGATCTTCCGCTTCTCATATAAATACCGAAAAGAAGGCATCACCGATCCCGGCGAGGTGATCCTGGGATTGTACAAATGAAGATGATGCCACTTCGAACTCGGCTGCCGCGCGCCGATGTTCGCCAGATCGGGCCCCGTCCGATTCGTTCCAAATAAATGAGGTCGATCATACATATAATCACGCGCAACAGTCCTGCGCGGTCCCCAGCCGCGTTCGATGTCGGCGCCGAAGCCCTCGGGGCGAATCTGCTGCGTGTGGCAGTATACGCAGCCGCCGGCGACATAAACGCCTCGCCCTTGCGCCGCGAGCCCGCCGAGCGGCTTGGGGTACGTATCGCTCGATCCCTCGATCGCGACGGGCTCGATGTTCCCAAGCTGCAAATACGGCAGGAACACGAGCCCCAGCCAAGCCGACGCGAACGTCAGCATCACCCCGACAAAAATCGTCGCGGCGTGATTCATGACGCGGGCACCTCCTCCCACGCCGGCGGAGACGCGAGCAATCGCGCATATTCGCGCGGGTCGTCGAGCAACGTCGGCTCATATCGTCGCTTGCCTAAATGAAGCATGTTCATCGTAAAAAGCGTCGCAAACGCCGCATGCCCCGTCGTCATCAACACCCCCGCCAAACTCCTCGACCAAAGATAGGGTATCAGCATCTTCACAATATCAAGAAAGGGAACCTTGGGATCGTTCATCGCCGCTCCCTGCAAAACCCCTCCCCAGGTCAGGCCGATCCAGTAGATCGCCATGCCCCCGGCCGTCCCCCAAAAATGAACGCGAATCAACCGCGCCGAAGCCCACTCCCAACCCGTCAATCGAGGCATAATGTAATACAGAGCGCCGAACATCGTCATCGTGAAGAACGAGTAAACGCCTAAATGCGCGTGTGCGATCGTGTAATGCGTGAAATGCGTCACCTCGTTCCAATCGCGCAACGATTGAAACGACCCCTGCATGCTCACCGCGGTGTAGCTCATCGCGCCGAAGACGATGAACCTGAGCGTCGGGCTGTATTTGAGAATCGCGAACCGGCCCACCATCGTGAAATGGTGATTGATCGCGACCGTTCCCACCGGAATCAACATCATCATGCTCGCCACAATCGACACCGTCACAAGCCACGCCGGAACGGGCCCGCCGATCAAATGATGAGCACCCGCCCAATTGTAAAAAAGCGCGAGCGACCAAAACCCGACGATGCTCAAATAATAACTGTGCACCGGCCTGCCGAGAACCTTCGGAATCAAATAATAAATGCTCGCCAAACCGATCGGAGTCAGCCAAAGACCCAAAACGTTGTGCGCGAACCACCAGTTCACCGAAGCCTGGGGCGATCCCGCCATCGGCCGATACACCATCAAAAGCTCGACGACCGTATAAAGCCACGGAAACCAAAAGATCGCGCCGAATATATACCACTGAGAAACATATACATGCGCCTCGCCACGATCGTGAAACGTCGTCGCAACCGAAAGAGCCACAATTGAAAACGCAAACACAAGTAACGGTGGAATATACGGGGGAAATTCGATCCACTCGATCGACGTCCCCTCGCCGCGAAGAATCCCGATCGTCCCCCACAGCACCGCGACGTTCCAGATCGCCGCGGCCGCGACCAACAGCCTCGGAAAACGAAGCTCGGCCTTGGCGAGTCGCGCCGTCAACCAAAGAATCACGCCGATCCCCGTCGGCGAAGCCCAGCCGTAAATCATCGTGTTCAGATGCGCCGGCCTCACCCTGCCGAACGTCAGCCACGAAGCTCCGTCAAGAAATTCGGGAGTGTGCAACTTGATCGAGGCGAGCATCGCCAAAATCGACCCCGCGAGCAACCAAAACACCCCGCCCGTAAAAAAGGTGAGAACAGGCACGCGCGTGGATTCGTCGACGCGCGATCGCCGCCGCGCC
>JAKBCQ010000017.1 GCA_021807585.1 Planctomycetota bacterium
CCGCGACGGGACTGTTCAGACCTCCCAAGGTGCTCGTCAACACCCGGATGATCGCGATCATCCCGATCCCCTTGGGAACCCACGAGAGCAGTGCCGCCATAAACGCCGGCGAACCCTCGTAAACGTCGGGCGCGTAAAAATGAAGCGGTACCGCGGCGACGCGAAACGCCAACCCCGCCAGTACGAACACGATCGCGATCAACCCGAACTGCGTGTTCGGAACGTCGGGTACGAACCGAGCCGCGAACCCCAAAGCCTTGAGATTCGACATCCCCGACAACCCGTACAAATACGCCAGCCCGAACAGCAAGAGTCCCGACGAAAAAATGCTTAAGAAAAAGTATTTTGTCGCCGCCTCGCGAGTTCGCTCGTCGCGCCGCGGTAAGTATAAAAGTAAATACGTGGGAATACTAACAAGCTCAAGAGCAACAAACATCAGTATCAGATCATTCGCCGCGGCGACGAGCATCGACCCCGCGCTCAGGATCAAGATCGTACCGAAAAGATCGGAGGCGCGGGAGTCGTCGACCTGATCGTGCGCCGTCGCCAAAATGATCAGCGTGAAAAACAAAAATCCAAGCCGCGCATACCTCGAGAGCGTGTCGTTGAGCACGACCGACGCGTAAGCGTCGGCGCGCGCGTCCCAGATCGATAAGAGAGCGATCGCCGCGATCACGACGGTCGCCGCGGCGAGCGCGCACCACGTCCGTCGGCTCAGCTTGAAGAAAGCGCCCGCGGTCAGCAGCGCCGTCCCGAGCAAAAGCATGAGCGCCTCGGGAAGCACGATCAACAAGGCCCGCGAAAGTACGGCGAGGGTCGGATCCATGGGTTAAAGTCCGGTTTCCTTTGTCACAAGGGAATTCAATGGATGTCTTTGAGCGACCGCGCCGCCGCGAGGCGCGGCAAGCGCCGTCGTCGTACCTTCGCTCGGAGTCCGATATCCCGAATCGGGAAAACGCGCCGCGATCGGTCGAATCGACGGGACAATTCGGTCCAGGAACGGCTTCGGATAAACGCCAATGATCACGATAAAAGCCATCAACGGAGCCAGCCCCACAATCTCATGCAAACCCACGGGGCGAATCTGATGCTCGTGATCAACCGCCGAAACCGCGTGCGGATCGACGCTCGTACCGCCGTCGTGATCGCCTTGAGACGGCTCTCGCAAGGGACCGAACACCACTTTTTGAACCATCCTTAACAGATAATACGCGCCCAAAATCATCCCCGTCGCGGCGATCACCGCGGTCGTCCGATCGCGGCGGAACGAGCCGATCAAAATGGGAAACTCGCCCACAAATCCATTCAATCCCGGAAGCGCGATCGATCCCAAAGAAGCAAGAATCAAAAAGAACGCGAACAACGGCAACCGCTTCCAAAGCCCCTCCATCTCACTCATCTCACGCGTATGATAGCGTTCATAAATAATTCCAACACACGCGAACAGCGCCCCGGTCGTCAATCCGTGATTCACCATCTGGATCACGCTCCCCTCCATGCCGACCGCGGTCGCCGAAAAAAGCCCAAGCGCAATCAATCCCATGTGGCTCACCGAGCTGTATGCGACCAGCCGCTTGACGTCGCTCTGCGCCAACGCCGTCAACGCGCCGTAAACGACCCCCACGACCGAAAGAAACGCGAGAGTCGGAAACAACACCCGCGCTCCCAGTGGAGTCATCGCCATGTTAAAACGTAAGAAACCGTATGTCCCCACCTTCAGCATCACACCCGCGAGCAACACCGATCCCGCGGTCGGCGCCTCGACATGCGCCAGCGGCAACCACGTGTGAAACGGAAACATCGGCGTCTTCACCGCGAACCCCGCGAACAAAAGCAAAAAAATCAACACCTGCGGGTTCGCGTACCACGGATGTACGTCCGTCCATTCGGGACGCGTGATCGCGCCGAGCCCCGCCGTCAGTTCTGGAATTGAAAACGTGAGAACGTGCTTATCACCATAATAGTAATTGATCACCACAAGCGAGATCAGCCCCGCAAGCGCGAGCAAGCTTCCCACAAGCGTATAAAGGAAAAACGTGATCGACGCCCGCCTTCGCTCGCGCCCGCCGTATATCCCGATCAAAAAAAACATCGGAATCAGCATGAATTCAAAAAAAACATAAAACTGGATGATGTCGAGACTCGCGAACAATCCCAACAGCCCCGTTTCAAGCGCAAGCAAAAGAGCGTAATGCGCCGCCGCCTTCTCCTTGATCGATTCCCACGACGCGCAAACCCCCGTCACGGTCAACAACGCGCTCAGCGCAAAAAGCCAAAGGCTCAGCCCGTCGAGACCGAACGCCACCCGGACGCCCCCGGAACCCGTCCACGATAAGCCGTAACCCGCCTCGCTCGAACCAAATGCAAATTGCGGATCGACCCTCCCCGCCTCGAACGCGAAGGCCAGAACCCCCGAGCAAAGCGTCGTCAACACCGCCGTCGCGAGCGCGATCCAACGCGACTCTCGATACCCCAGCCCGGGAACGAGCGCAAGTACGCACGCCGCGACCAGAGGAATCAGCACCGTGAAACAAAGCAAAGTCGCCATCGATCGCACCCCGATTCGACCCCGATTCGTCCCCGCGCACGAATCGAAGAAATCCTCGTCACCCTAAATCCTTACATCAGCATCAATACGATAAACAACACCGCGACGCAAAGCGCCGTCGACGCCGCGTAAAATTGCAGCAGCCCGTTCTGAGACGGCGAAAGAGCGTCGCGACCGAGAAGCCGCGGCAGCCAAGCCGTCCCCCGCACCAAAACCCCGTGCACCAGGTAATCGTCAAGAAATTGCGCAATCAACGCCAATACGCGCGTCGGCTTGACGATCATCCATGTGTACAACTCATCAACATAAAACTTGTTGAGCGATAAATTATACAGCGGTTTGATCGACCTGGCGATCTCGGCGGGACGACCGTTCGGCTCGGCGTAAAAGATGAAACTCAAATACCCCCCGGCGACCGCGACGGCCGTACTGAAAAGCGCGATCCCCCACGAAAACGCGTGTTCCTTCATCCCCTCGAATTGAAGCGTCGGAGTCGTTTCAAGATGTCCCGCGAACCAACCCGTCGGGCCGAAAACAATCCCGGCCAATACCGCGCAACCCGCCAAAATATAAAGAGGTATCAGCATCACGTCGGGAGATTCCTGGCCGACATGCCCGCCGTGCCCGTGATCGTCGTGTCCGTGAGCGTCGCCGCTCCCCCCGTGAGCATCGTGCCCGTGTGCGTCGTGCGATCCTTGCGCAACCGCGACCGCCTCGGGATCGTCGGGGCTGGGGAGCTTCTCGGGACCCCAGAACGTCATAAAATACGCCCGCCCCGTATAAAACGCGGTCAGGAACGCGGTGAAAATCGCTCCGCAATACACGAGCGAATAAACGAGAGCCCAATCCCCCCGTTCGAGCTCGTGCGCCGCGTGCGTCGCCGCCGAAAGCGCGCCCAGAATCTCGTCTTTGCTCCAAAAACCCGCGAGCGGAAATATCCCCGCGAGAGCGAGTGAGCCGATTCCAAACGTCAGATGCGTGTACGGCAGCCGATTCCTCAGACCGCCGAACCGACGCATATCGATCACCCCCCCCATCGCGTGCATCACGCTCCCCGACCCCAGGAAGAGCAAAGCTTTAAAGAACGCGTGCGTGAATAAATGAAACATCCCCGCGGTGATCGCGAACCGCGCGTTCGAACTCATCCCTGCTCCTAAACCCATAAACATATAACCTAATTGGCTGATCGTCGAATACGCGAGCACGCGTTTGAGGTCGGTCTGGGTCAGCGCGATCAGCGCCGCGAGAAGCGCCGTGAGGCAGCCGACGACGGCGACGATCACCGAAACCGAGGGGACCGTGACGATCAGCGGCGCCGATCGCGCCACGAGATAAACCCCCGCGGTCACCATCGTCGCGGCGTGGATCAGAGCCGAAACCGGCGTCGGACCCTCCATCGCGTCGGGGAGCCACACGTAAAGCGGAAGCTGGGCGCTTTTCGCGGTCGCTCCCCAAAACAGCAGGAGGGCGATCCAAAAGCGCGTCGTCTCGGGAATCGATGCGATCGTCTCGGCTTTGAACACCGAATCGTAATCGAGCGTGTGAACCGACGACCAAATCAATAAAAGCGCCGTCATGAAGCCGAAATCGCCAAAACGATTGAGCATAAATGCTTTTTTCGCCGCGGCGGCGGCCTCGGGCTTGGCGTACCAAAAACCGATCAGCAAATAACTACATACGCCCACACCTTCCCAAAACGCGTAGGTGAGAGCGAGATTGCTCGAAAGAACAAGCCCCGTCATCGAGAAAACGAAAAGGCCGACGCACGCGAAAAACCTGGGATAAGCGGGGTCGTCGGCCATGTAACCGATCGCGAACACCGCGACGAGCGTGGCGACGAACGTCACCATCGCAAGCATCATCGTCGTCAACCCGTCGATCCGGAAGATGATCGGGATATCAAGCGAATCGAGCGAAATCCATTGATAAACGACGGTCGTTCCCGGCGATCCCGCGGCGCTCCATAAAAAGAACGAAACGACGAAAGCGAGCGCAATCCCCGCGACGACGGGAATGTGCGCAAACTTCTTGAGCCATTTGCCCGCACACGCGGTGATCAAACAGCCCAACAGCGGGAAGAACGGAATCAGCCACGCGGACGACTTAGGCACGACGATCCTCCCACGGTTGACTCGGATGCGAAGGCTCAACCCCGGCGGGGGTCAAATGCGGATAACTTTCCGGGCCCGGAACGGGCTCGAACGGCTCGGCATCCCCCTCGGTATCCTCGACCGGAAATACCCCGGGCTCGCGGATGTCGCGCCACAACGTGACGTCGAGCGACGACTTCCGATTAAAAAGAATTAATATAAGCGCTAAAGCGATCGACGCCTCGCAAGCCGCGACGGTGAGAATCACGATCGTGAACACCTGGCCCGTCCAATTGCCGTAATACGAGCCGAAGCCGACAAACGTAAGCGCCGTCCCCTGGAGCATCATCTCGGCCGAAAGGAACATCACGATCATGTTCCGCCGACATAAAAATCCAAGCATCCCCAACACGAACAACGCCGCGCCGAGAATCAGGTAATTCATGAGGAAAGCTTCGGTCATGTTCCCCTTCCGATCGGTTCCACGCTCCACAATCGGTCGAGCCGCCTCGATCCGACGAAACTATTCATGTCAAAGATTGTACGCATGTTATTTGGTTGCTCGTCCCGCCGAAGCTCCGCTCCGTACCGGAGGCTTGGGCGCCGCGATCGCCACGGCGCCGACCAGCGCGACGAATAGCAGCACGCCGACCGCCTCGATCGCAATCAGATTATCGGCGTAAAGCGAGCCACCCAGTCCCGCGACGTGTTTGGGCGGAATTCCCGACGCCGAGGCGCCCGCCGCGGGAACCACCTGCGAAGGCGCCAGCCGCGACGTCCGCGGTATCGCCTTCTCAAACACATGAATCGCCGTGCCGAACTTGTTCGGCGGACCGAACGTCGTCGGAGTGATGTCGCGAGCCGTGATCGCCCCCCGAAACGGAGTTTTCAGACCGCCGAACGAAACGTCCCCTTTGGCGATCAACAATGTGTACATAAGCCCGAAAAATAAAAGAAAACAGGTGAACGTCGCTCGCGCGGGCGACCGCGCCGATCGATCATAGAACGCACACCCTTGCTTACTTGCCAGCATGATCACGAAAAGAAACGTAACGATGATCGCGCCCGCGTACACGATCACCGTCCCCGCCGCCAGAAACTGCGCCCCCGCCAGCAGAAACAACCCCGAAGTCGCCAGAATCACCGAAGCGAACCAAAGCGCGCTCGCCACCGGATCGCGGCTGGTGATCGTCAATCCCCCTCCCGCGAGCGAGAGAATCGCAAACGCATAAAAGAATACCGTCCGCAAAAACGCGCCGGGAGGCGTGAAAAACAACATAATCAGCGCAATCGACAACGCGCCTGAAGCAGCGCCGATCCACCGCGCCGCGGTCGGTTTCGTTAACCCGTGACGATGCGGCAACAGCAAATACGCGCCGATCGCCCCCGCGATCACCACCGCTCCCGCTAATATCACATCTTTATAATCGTTAATGTTCACGCTCTTGTCCCAATCGTGATCCCGTCGTCCGTCGTATTTCGCCGCGTCAAAATGTCGTTAAATTACCCATCCGCGAAGGCTCCGAGTCCTTCGTCAGATCGTAAACCGAAAGAAGTTTGGTTTTGTCGAAGATCATCTCTTCGCGCGAAAGACCGGTCAAGTCGTAGAACGAAGTCAGTTCGACCGCGTCGACCGGACAAGCCTCCTCGCACATCCCGCAAAAGATGCAGCGAAGCTCGTCAATCACAAAACTCGCGGGATATTTCTCGCGATCCGACCAACCCTCGGGGGCGGTCGCGCCGATAATGTCGATGCAGTGGACGGGACAAGCCGTCGCGCACAACATGCACGCGACACACTTCACCCGCCCCTCCTCGTCCTTATTCAACCGGTGAACGCCGCGATAATTCGGGCTCGGACGGTGCGGCTGCTCGGGATACTCGATCGTGATCGATTCCCCCCGCAACACCCCCAAAATATGCCTCCCCGTCACCGCCAAACCGTCGATAATTTGCGGCAGGTACGTTCGCTCGAACACGTTCAGCTTGGGGGGCTCGAGCTTTTTGATACACGGATCGTCAAGTCGCATCGTTCTCTCCCATTAGGAAATCCCGCCCGCGCAGCCTCGCCCCAATCTCACCCGCCGAGAATCATCTGCGCCAACACCGCGGTCACCGTCAAATTCAACAACCCGAGCGGAAGCAACGACTTCCAAGCCAGATTCATCAGCGTGTCGTAGCGAAACCGCGGCAGCGTCCAACGAATCCACATAATAAACACGATCATCATCGAAACCTTCGACATCATGACGATCACCTTGAAGATCGCCGAAATCCAGCTCGTCTGATCGGCGCTCAAAACAAACGGCAGATCCCAGCCGCCGAAAAAGAGAATCACCGTCAGAAAACTGACCGTGATCACATGCAAATATTCTCCCAAGAAAAACATGCCGAATTTCATCGCCGAATACTCGGTGTGGAACCCACCGACAAGCTCCTGTTCGGACTCGGGAAGATCAAACGGCAACCGGTTCGTCTCGGCGAACGCGCTCACGAGAAAAATCAAAAAACCGATCGGCTGCCAGAAGATCCCCCAGCCGTGGCGATCCTGCCATTCGATGATCGTGTTCAGATCAAGCGATCGGGCGAGCAGAACGATCCCCAAAATCGAAAGCCCCATCGGAATCTCATAACTAATTAATTGCGCGCTCGAACGTAACCCGCCTAAAAACGAGTATTTGTTGTTCGACGACCAACCCGCCAGCACCACCGCGTAAACCGCAAGGCTGCCGATCGCCAAAATGTAAACGATCCCGATATCGACCCCGGGAGCGATCTGAAATTGCACCGGCCAATCCGCGCCGAGCCGAGGCGCTCCCGCGCCCACCGGCCCGAACGGCACCACCGCGAAGCCGATCGTCGCCGTCACGATCGCGATCATCGGCGCCAAAATAAATGTCGTTTTATGTACGTATTTAGGAATAACGTCTTCCTTGAGGATCATCTTGGCGCCGTCGGCGAGGGGCTGAATCAAGCCGAGGGGGACGCCGAACTCGCGGCCGCAACGGTTCGGGCCGATCCGATCCTGCGCGTACGCCGCGATCTTACGCTCGACATAGATCAGATACGCGACCGCCCCCTGGCTGATCCCCACGACCAGGCCGATTTTGATCAGAAGAGCCGTCAAACCGAGGAATGTCAACATCGTCGACTCCGCCCTCTCGCCCTGAAACCACGTCCTGGAACCGCCGCCGAAACCCCGCCCGAGCCGCTCCCGGGCGTCGATCAACGCCGCACGCCCGCCCACGGATCTTGGTAAACTTGTTCATACACAGAACCGTTCTTGGGCGCCGATCGATTCGACTCGACGCCGCCGATCGTCCCGCCGAACTCGGCGATCCGTCCCCCCGCCGCGACCGCGAAAACCTCGATTTCCGCCGCGAGTTCGGCGAGAACGTCGAACGACCGAATCGGCGCCGCGCCTCGTTCCAGCAAAATCGAAAACACGTCGAGGTCGGGCAATACCCCCTCGCGCGGCGGCAACGCCGCCTCGGCGAACTGCAACCGACCGTCGTGGTTCACATAACAGCCCGCCTTCTCGGCGTATGTCCCGCCGGCGAGCACGACGTCCGCCTGATTCGCCAGCGGAGTGATCCTCGTATCCTGTACCACTAGGAACGACACGCCGCGGCGAATCGTCGTCGCAGCCGATTCGTCAAACGCCGGCTCGGGAGCGTTCGACGTCACATACGCCGCCTGGAACTCGCCCCCGCCAATCCGCGCACCGATCGACGCGTAATCAATCACCTCTCCCTGAAAATGCCGAACGACCTCCTCGACCCCGCGCCGATTGGGACACTTCTCGGCGCGAATCGTAAACGGTCGACAGACGACAAAGCTCACGTCCCCCGTGCGACCCTGCGATTTGTCGGGAAGCCACGTCGCGTCCTCCCCCGATCGGGGAATCGGACCGATCGCCAAAACGCTTGAAGGACTGATCGCTTTAATATATTTGCACAGCAAATACGCTTCTTCGACCGTCAAAAACGGCGAGACGATCGCGGCGATTTTTCCCCCTTCGCGGGCGATCAACGCCAAATTGCGCGAGACCGCCGCGATCGCCTGATCGATCGGCGTCGCGCGGTGATCGCCGTCCTCAAGAACGTAGGTCGCGTCCAACAACTCGGGATCGTTCGCAACCTTGTAACCGTAACGCCCCTCGTCGCAAATCCAATAATCGTTCACATGAGGGTTATAACGAGGTTTATGCCGCCACGCCGCCCCCTTGTTCTCCTCGACCGTAATGTTGCAGCCCGTCGAACAACCCGTACAGATCGAATCGTGCTTGCTTAAAAACCAAACGCGCTGTTTGTGTAAAAAGTCTTTATCCAAAAGCGCGCCGACGGGGCAAATATCCACAACGTTCCCCGCGAGCGGATTGTCGAGCTCGTATTCGGGGAAGACGCCGATCTCGGCGTGCTCGCCGCGACGCATCACCTGAAGCTCCCCCGTTCGAGTGATCTCGCGCGTGAACCGCACACATCGCGTACACATAATACACCGATCGGCATTCAACTGGATCCGATCGGAGACGTCCTTCCGCGGGTTCACATTTCTCGTTTCGACGAAACGATGCTCGGCGCGGCCGTGATCATAACTGAAATCCTGCAGCCCGCACTCCCCGGCCTGATCGCATACGGGACAGTCGAGCGGATGATTGAGCAATAATAACTCCATAATCATCCGCCGATGCTCGAGCACCTTGGGACTTTTCGTGATCAAGACGGTCTGATCCTTCGCGGGCGTTTGGCACGCCGGAACCAGCTTGGGGAGCATCCGAATCTCCCCCGTCTTGGGATCGCGCGAACCGACCTCGACCTCGCACATCCGGCAATTGGCGACGACCGAAAGCGCGGGATGCCAACAATAATAGGGGATTTCGATCCCGAACCGCGCCGCGGCCTGAATCGCGTTGATATGTTCACCGTTTTCCAACGTGAACTCGTCGCCGTCGATGTAAATCGTCGTCATCGATTAAAAACCTTAACGCGCGTGTGAGGAACCGTCGGACAGTAAATCGTTGGAGGAGAGCGCCGCGACCGATCCCGCCGAAAGCGCGAGCGCCGACAGATCGACGACGCGTCCCTGCGCGATCGCGGTCTGAATCGGCTTCACCGCGTGGGCGGGATTCTGATTCGCACGGATGTACGCTTCAAGCTCGGTTCGGAACTTGGCGATCGCATTCTTGACGGGCCACGCGGCGCCGTCGGCGAGGCCGCAGATCGTCGTCCCGGGCATGATTCCCAGATTGTTCGCAAACGTCGCCATCTGATCGAGATCCTCGATCCGCCCCCCCCCGGCCTTGATCCGTTTGATCGTCTTATACATCCAACCCGTCCCCTCGCGACACGGCGTGCATTGGCCGCAACTCTCGTGAGCGAAAAAGCGTGATGTATTATACAAATAATCAATAATCGGCGTATGGTCGTCGATCACCGTCACCGCGGCGGTGCCGAGGCCGAGGCAACCGGGTTTGCGGAGGCTCTCAAAATCGAGCGGAGTGTCGAGTTCGGACGCCGAGAGGAGCCCCATGCTGATCCCGCCGGGAACCGCCGCCTTCGCCTTTCGACCCTTCCAAACGCCGCCGCCGTGAACGTCGATCAGCTCGCGACACGTCACACCAAGCGGCAGCTCGACGCACGTTTGCTTGTTCACGTGCCCCGATACGCAATAAAGCTTGGGACCGTAACTTTTGGGCGTGCCGATCGATTTGAACCAATCGGCGCCTCGTTCGATGATATGCGGAACGCAGCAAAGCGTTTCCACGTTGTTCACGACGGTCGGGTGATGAAACGCGCCGTCGACCGCGGGGAAGGGGGGCTTGATCCGCGGCCAACCCCTTTTCCCCTCAAGGCTTTCGATCAAACCCGTCTCCTCGCCGCAAATATACGCCCCCGCGCCCCGATGAACCCAGATCTCAAGGTCGAACCCCGACCCGTAAATATTCTTCCCCAAATGACCCGCGGCGCGGGCCTCGGCGATCGCCGCCTCCAATACCCGGAACGCGTGAATATATTCAAACCGAATATAAAGATAAGCCGTCGTCGCCCGCGTCGCGAAACACCCCAGGACGATCCCTTCAATCAACTGATGCGGATCCTTCTCCATAAGAATGCGATTATTAAACGTCGCGGGCTCGCTCTCGTCGGCGTTGATGCACATCAGGGTTTGCTTACGGTCTTTGGGGAGGAAGCCCCATTTCATACCGCAGGGGAACCCGGCGCCGCCGCGACCGCGAAGCTCGGAGTCTTTGACGATCGTCACAACCTTGTCGGGATCGAGCTCGGTGAGCGCCTTGCGGGCCGAGCGATATCCGCCGCGCGATTCGTACACCTTAAGCGTGTGCGAATCCGCGACGCTCCAATTGCGGCTCAACACGGGTTCAAAGTTCGGCACGGATGCGATCTCCATGGAGGGGCGGCGTTCGTCGGTCGCTCGGGTTCGCGGCGTCGATTGGAATCGTCGTCGTTCTCATCGGCCCTATGTATACCTTTATCTGTTGAAAAGTCTCGATCACGCGTAGCTCACGAATGCGTCGTTGAAACTCTCATAATCTCATCATTCTTCGATGTTAGGCGTCGTTCGACCGGGTCGGCTCGACGCCGCGTGAAGTTATGTTTGGTTCAGGTCGATTTTCCGCCGCGGATCTCGGCGAGCATCGCGTCGGTCGCGGCTTCGTCGAGCGGGCCGAAAATCCGGCCGTCGTCGCAGAGCGCCGCGGGGGCGTAATCGCAGATCCCCAAACACTCGGCGGGAACGATCGTGATCGATCCGTCGGCCGCGGCGCCTCCGGGTTCAATCCCCAATCTCGAACACGCGTGATCGATCAACTCGTCGCCCCCTCTCAACATGCACGAGATCGATCGACACATCCAAACGCGTTTTTCGCCCGTCGGCGCCTGCGTGAAAAAACCGTAAAAACTCATCGTATCGTGCACTTCGGCGGGGGCGACGTCGAGCAATTGCGCGATCTCCTCCATCGCCTTATACGGCACGCAGCGAAACAGCTCCTGAACCAGATGAAGCGCCGGAAGCACGACGGCGCGCTTCGACGGATACCGCGGCACGTACGCGAGAATCCGTTCTCGGAGCGACTCGCTCAGAATCGCGGGCTTCGACTTGATCGATGTTTCAACAGACATATCCCGATTCCTAATAGGTCGTGAATCTCTCTTGTGAGCAATCGATTCGGCGTTTAACGATCGAGTTCGGCGGCGATGATGTTGAGACTGCCCAGAACCGCGACGACGTCGGCGATCAAGTGATCCTTGATAATCTGAGGAAACACTTGAAAATGAATAAACGACGGCGGCCTGGTGCGCGCTCGCCACGCGGTTTGCGTGCCGTCGGAAACGACATAATAACCGAGCTCGCCGTTGGGACCCTCGACCGCTCCGTACGCCTCGCCGCGAGGGCTTTCAAATCCGCGATTGGGCATGATCAACTCGAAGTGCTGGATCAGCCCCTCCATGCTGTTGTAAGTCGTCGGCTTATCGGGAAGCGGAAACTTATCGGCGATCGGCGTGTTCGCGGGACCCGACGGAAGATTTTCAAGTGCTTGCTTAATAATACGAACGCTCTGCGCCATCTCCTCCATTCGCACCTGGAACCGCGCGTAGCAATCGCCTTCGAACGCGATCGGAACCTGAAAATCGAAATCGGAGTAG
>JAKBCQ010000018.1 GCA_021807585.1 Planctomycetota bacterium
TTTGTCCACATATTCTTGATCGTCGCCCCCCGAATGGACGATCGGTTCAAGATAATTGTGATTTTTGAATTCCGGGTCGACGTTCTTGGCCCAATCGAGCTGATCGACGAGGTAATCGAGGTCGTGATGTTTATCTTCGGGGACGTCTTTGACGAGGAGCTCCCACGGAACGCGGCGGCCTTCAACCATCGATTGATACATGCCGAAGACGTCCGAACCCCATTGCGGCTCGTACGTGACGAGCGACCCGGGGGCGTGGAGGACCGCGGGGGGAATCAGCCAGCCCGTTCCGGGCTTAAGGCGATACGCCTTGGAATAATCGATGATTCCGTTATCCCCCTCGTTCCACCGTTCAAGGCAACGACGGATGTCGCTCTTCGAGGTTCCGGGCTCGAGGCCCATAAACGTATAAGGAAAGTGATTACCCGTCCAATTGAGTTGGGGAGGGAAATAATAGCTTTCGGGTTTTCCCTCGCGACCGACGCGCTCGGCCTGCGCCTGGGTTTGATGCATGTGATGGGGAATCGGGCCGAGGTTGTCGAAAAATTTGCTGTAAACCGGCCAGCGCTTGTATTTGTTCCAGATCGCCTCGCCGATCAGTTCGCCGCCGAAGAGGTCGATCGCGTCTTTGAGGGTGAAGCGATCGCCTTCATGGACGACGTAACTGAGCCCTTCGTCGGCGGGCGCGCCTTCGTTGGCGGCGGGGGTCGTCGACGCGAACCAGCGTTCGTCGATGCCGCCGCGATGCGTTCCCAGGGCGTAGAGGTCTTGAGGGGCGAGCTTGAGCCGACCGCCGGGCATCAGGAACGAGCGCGGCACCCACGTCGGCGCCAGTCGTAAAATTCCCTCTCCCGCGTCGATCGCCGCGCGAGCGCGGGCGTGAAGTCGCGTATCGGCCATGCCAAGAACACTCCATAACCAACTTAATGGGAAACGAACGAGGAACTTCAATTTCGCGATCGTAGCCGCGGAGCGATCCGAGAGCAACGAATCAAGCCGCCCGAGGGTCGATATTTTCAACCCGCGATCCCGCCCCCGCACGTCGACCTTTCTAAACCCGAGTCGACCGTGAAGCAAGCGAAATCGGCGAGGAAGAGGACGATTCCAAAACGATGAATATCTTCAAACGAAAGCTCGAAACGGAGTCTTGCATTTGTCGATCAAATTATCTTAATAAGTATGATCGTCGACAGGTACGATCTCGGCTTCGGGATGTTTGGATTTAAAGAGTTCGTCCGCGGTTTTTCGCACCTGTTCTTTGAGCATACTTTGGAATTCCGGACGATCCATGATCGACGTACCGACGATTTTGGGATCGATCGCGATCATCACGGTGACGCTCGCATAATTTTCGGCTTCCGCGTTTAAATCGCCGTTCCAGAGCCCGGATGAATACGAAACCGCGCCTTCGAACCGGATGTTCGAATAAATTTGTCGCGGTTGAACTTCGGAAGTCCAGCGCGAATCGGCGTCGTTTCGCCGATAAATCACTTCAAACGCTTGACGCGGCCAGGGGGTCTCGAAATCGGGATACAACAGGTGGAATTCATCGATCGAGATCGAACCCACGCTGTTTAAAAGCAGCGGGTTCGGTCGGCGACCAGGGAAGAGATTGAGAAAACGAACCACGTCGAGCGCGATCTTGTTCCGTTCGTCGATCAACTTGATTTGAGTGGGCGAGATCCAGCAATCTGGAATCGATTGAAGTTGCTCGCCGACGGCCGAGTAAGCGGCCTTCAATCCGATTTGATCCACACTACCAGAAATTAAATAGAGATACCAGCGTTCATCATCTACGGGTTTAATCCAGAAGGCCGCGATCAAATTGAAGCCGCTTTTCAACAGCTTGTCGACGAGCAGACGACCGTCCTTGATCAGTTTCTCTACCAATACCGCTGTATCCATTGATAAACTCCGTCGGGAACGTCGGCGATCGCTTTAAACAATCCTTCGGCTTTCTCTTTGGTTATCTCATCGTATCGGCTCGTCTCTTTCCAATCCTTCGCGATCGACCAATTATTCCTGAAAGAAGAATTCAATCCGATCTGATTCCCATGATCCTGCTTCAGTCCCGCCAAACCGATCAACCTTTCGAGATCGTGTGTCCAACAATCCGCGAGACTTCTCAAATATCCTCGATCTTCAAATATCTTACCGGTCTTATCGAGATAAACTAGCAAACATGCTTTGAGTCCGCACTCCAAAGAATAACCCGAAAGATAATAAGCCGCGGTCCATCGTTCCGCCTCAAGAAGAACCTTAGCGTCCGCGAGCCTTTCCTCGGCGAGTCGACGAAGATCGAACCGGTTCACCGCGAAGGCTCCTTAATCAACGAAAGACATTAAATCAATTATACCGATCCCTTCCAAGCACTTGCAAGACTTTTCAGTTTCAGCGGGGAATCGATTTTTCCATTTAAAAACATCTCGATCGATGAATAATCTTGGAATCGGCACGTGTCGATACAAACCGACGTTCGTTCGGAACGGCCTACGAGCGTTCGGGCGCTTCTCGATCGCGATCAAGAAGCGCCCCGAGCCGCGTGATCGACAAAATCGGCGAGAATCCTCTCGCCTTACGAAGAAGCGGCCGTCACGAAGAAGCGGCCACTTTGCCTCGGCTCCGTCCCGAACGTTTCCGCGCCTCTTCGGAAAGGTGCTTCTTCCGCAGCCTGATCTTGGACGGGGTGATCTCGACGAACTCGTCCGATTCGATGTATTCGAGAGCGATCTCGAGCGTCAGTCGACGCGGCGGTTTTAAAAGGATGTTCTTATCCGAACCCGAGGCGCGCATGTTCGTCAGCTTCTTTTCTTTGCACGGGTTGACGACCATGTCGTCGTCGCGCGCGTTTTCGCCGATAATCATTCCTTCATAGATATCGTCGCCGGGTTCGACGAACATGACTCCGCGTTGTTGCAGACCGTCGAGCGCGAACGCGACCGCCTGGCCCGCGACCATGCTGATCATCACGCCGTTCATCCGCCGCGGAATCTCTCCCCTAAAGGGTTGATATCCGTGGAAGTTGTGATGCATGATCGCCTCCCCCTGCGTCGAGCTTAAAAGCCGCGTCCGCAAACCGAGGAGACCGCGCGCGGGAATCAAAAACTCAAGATGAGCGTACGCGCCTTTGACGTCCATCCGAGAAAGCTCGCCGCGGCGGCAGCCGACAAGTTCCATCACCGGGCCCATCTGGCCGTGAGGGACGTCGACGACCAAATATTCGTACGGTTCGTGTTCGATCCCCCCCATCATCTTGGTGATGACCTCGGGCTTGCCCACCGCGAGTTCGTAACCCTCGCGACGCATCATTTCAATCAATACCGAAAGATGCAACAATCCCCGCCCCGAAACCTGGAACGAATCGCGATCCTCGGTCGGCTCGACGCGAAGCGCGACGTTCGATTGCAGCTCGCGATCGAGCCGCTCTTTCAAATGGCGCGACGTCAGGAAACGCCCCTCGCCGGTGAGCGGAGAATCGTTCACCGTGAACAGCATGCTCAACGTCGGCTCGTCAATTTCGATCCGAGGAAGCGCGACGGGACGCTCGCCGTCGGCGATCGTATCGCCGATATCCACACCGCTCAACCCGACGATCGCAACGACGTCGCCCGCCGAAGCCTCGGAGACTTCCACACGTTCAAGTTTATTAAACACGAGCACGCGATCGATCGTTCCGGGGTGGATCACGCCTCCGGCTTTCATGAGCGCCGCTTTTTGTCCCTGACGCACCGTTCCGGAGACGATGCGGCCGATCGCGATCCGGCCGACGTATTCGGAATAATCGAGCGTGGTGCAAAGCATCTGGAGCGGATCGTCGGGGGCGACGAGGGGTCCGGGAACGCGTTCGAGGATCAAATCGAAGAGGGGTTTGATGTCTCCCTCGCGAGCCTCGGGATCGTGCGAAGCGAATCCCGCCTTGCCCGACGCGAAAATGTAGGCGAAATCAAGCTGCCCCTCGTCGGCGCCGAGCTCCACGAACGTATCGAAGATTTCGTTGAGAACCTCGAGCGGGCGGGCGTCGGGGCGATCGACCTTGTTGATCACGACGATCGGCCGAAGCCCGTTCGAAAACGCCTTGCGGAGGACGAATTTCGTTTGAGGCATCGGACCCTCGAACGAATCGACGAGCACGAGCGCGCCGTCCGCCATTTGCAGCGTTCGTTCGACCTCGCCGCCAAAATCGGCGTGGCCGGGGGTGTCGATCAGGTTGATCTTGGTCGTTCCGTAATTGATCGCGATATTCTTCGCCCAGATCGTGATCCCGCGTTGCCGCTCGATGTCGTTGGAATCGAGGATCTGATCGCCTTGAAGCTGGCCGGCGCGGAATTGACCGCACTGACGCAGCATCGCGTCGACCAGCGTCGTTTTACCGTGATCGACGTGCGCGATGATCGCGACGTTGCGGATGTCTTCTCGTCTTATCATGGGATTTTCTGTAAGAACCATATGGGGCGACGCGCGGCGGAAACAACGACGATACCGATTCAGTTGTCCAGTTATGAATGACTCTTAGCGAGATCCAACGGTCCGGATTCGCCCCGACGCGGGGCGGCCCGCTCGGCCGCGACTCGTCCAATGTACCCAAAAGCATCGGGTTGAGACAAGGCGGACCGCGATCGCCGACTTGAAGATTGACGCCGAATGATGCGTTCGCGTTCGCTCGCGGCGACCCGATTATCTCGATCGCGACGCCGCTTTTCAGACCCCCTCCAGGGCTTCCAATCGACGCCGCGGGCTTTTCCGAGAAATCCCCCGTCGCTTTCAATCGATCGCTCTCGGGGCTTCAGACGAAGCCGTGGGGGGATTTAAAACGACACAGCGCCCCCCGTTCCCGGCGCGGCTTCGTCTTGCAGCAGGTTCCCCGAGAACGAACTTTTGGCGCGCGGTCCGACCGCGAACGATTTGAGGCAAAGGACGATCTTCGAAGCCAACGCCGCCTTCTGCGAATTCGGGTAATCCCAGATCAAGGCGACGTCGAGATCGCCTCGATTGTATAAATACACTTGCGCGAACCGATCATTTTGCAACTTAATATCCATACGTTCAAATGTATTGGGGCTTTGCTTATCGGGATTGAATTTACCCCCCGTCACGCCGTAAACGCCGCCGAGGATTCCCATAATTTCGGCTTTGAACGGACCGCGGGGCTGGGGCGGAGGCGCGTTTTTGGCGGTTCGGCGCGCCTTTTTGAACCGCGCCAGCACGTGCAATTTGTCGTCCTGGGGGTCGAGAAACGTCGCCGCGAGATCGAACTGGCCGGGAACGTTAACCGCGGCGAGCTGAAACTCCTGCGCAAGCGCCATCGGTCGGGGAGGGCGGACGAACAGCGGAATCTGATCGAAACCGGGGCTCGTCGGCGCTTCGGTTAAATTCTTGTTGATCCGAGCCACGAATTTGATGTTGTCGGTCGCGCTCGCGAGTCTTCGGTTGTAATCGGCGTCGCAACCCGCGAAGGTCGACACGAGCGTGATCGCAAAGAAAAGCCAAAACCGACGCATGTTTCACCTAACGACTTTGGATAGAGTGGAACGCCGTGATCGGCGGCGCGCATCACCGATCGACCCGATCTCTCTTCATCATCCCCGGAGCTATTCTCTTGTCAAGCGACCCCTCACCGAAACCGAACGATAAAACCGCGAGCGAACCCAAACTGACGCGGCTCATCGCGCTCGTCAAACCGTTTCGAGCACGCGCCGTGCTCTCGGCGCTCGAATCGGTCGAGATCGTCGGCGGCACGGTTCGCGAGGTGATGGGTTTCGGACGGCAAAAACACCAGCTTCATCGCTACCTGGGAAGCGAATACAACGCGTCGTTCCTCCCCAAAGTCGAAATCGAACTCTTCGTCACCGCCGATCAAACCCAGGCCGCGATCAAGGCGATCGTCGCCTCGGCGCGCACCGGACGAATGGGGGACGGGAAAATCCTCGTCCTTCCCTGTCACGATGATTACATAGACTAATATCTTGATATTTTCTTATCACAAGATCAATGCGGCGTCGTGATCCAGAGCACGCGGCGCACCTTGGCGGCTTCCCAATCGGTTTGGATATTGATGAGGATCGTGGCGGGTTCGAACGCCTCGTTCTCGGCGCGCAACAGCGCGTAACCTCCCGAAACGCTCAGCAGGCGGACGATCGTTTTGCCCTCGTATCGCGCCGCGACCATTTTACCGTCGAGTTGTTCGGGAGATTCCTCGATCGCCGAATACGCGATATACGCGCCGTTCGCGGCGATCGGCGCCATCGCGTCGCCTTCGATCCGAGCGCAGCGAAGATCACGCCGCGCCGCGAGCCATTCATCCCGCGCCGCCTCGTAACGCGGACCCGCCGAAGCCGTCAGCAGTTCGGTCTCGCGTCCTTCCACTCCCAACAGGATAAGATCGCGTTCCGCGGGAAAAAGATAATCGAGCTTGCGCGAAAGATCGCCGTTCTCCAACCCGTCGATCCGATTCGATTGCTCACGTTCCTCAAGTTGACGAAGCGCGGAACGCAACAATTGTTCAACTGTGGTCGGCGTTTCCTCGGATCGCACCGCGGGCTTCGACGAGCGATATTTCGGCTCTTTGCCGTCGAGCAGCCACGCGGGTTCGACCGCAGTCATCTCGACGAACCGGAGGATCACCTCGGCGGGAACGGTCACTCCCGATTCGTAATTATACCACGTCCGAACGGGTATTCCCAACCGCCGAGCCAGTTCGGGTCCGCCCCGTTCGCCGAACAGATCGGTGCGAACTCCGCGGAGCCTTTCGGCGAGATCGCATTTCACTCGGATCGATTCAGGAGGATTCTTACGCCGCGCCATGGCGCCTTGCCTTATGAAAAGTGTGGGTAAACCGTTCGAGCCTCGCAAGAATTCAATAGGTTATTTTTAGCGTTTTTAACGCGGGGTCAACACAATTACGCCCGAATGTTTTCGCGAATCAACATTGCGAATCCCATGGGTTTAAGAACGAGGCGCGGAATCGAGTCGAACGTCGATCGATCGAGCCATTTTGGGCCAAGCGCCTGCGATTACACCTTGTCGTCATCGTCAAGTTCAATTCCGAGCAAGAAGTCGGCGACGGCGTCGTCGCCCATCTCGTGCACGGGGGGTTCCGCGGGCTCGGCGACCGCCGGAGCGGGAGCGGGAGCCGGAGCGGCCGCGGGCGGCGCCGGAGCAGAGGCCGGAGCAGGGGCCGGAGCGGCTGCGGCGGCGGGTTGTTGAGCGGGCTTCGGTGCGGGCTTGGAATGAGCCGTCGCGTCGGTCACGAGCTGCGTCGCATCGTCGCCAGGTTCGTCGTCGAACGTGATCTCGTACTCGGCGTCGTCGGGGCTCGCCGACGCGACCGCGCCCGCCCCGGCTACCGCGACTTCCGCGGGCTGATCGGCGGGCTTCGCCGCCGCGTCCAACTTCTCGACCCGAAATCGAATCGGCCCGATCGATAATTCATCGCCGATTTCCAATACCTGCTGCTGGTTGATCTTCTTACCGTTAACAAACGTTCCGTTCGAGCTCCCCAAATCCTTGACGAGCAAGTGCCCCAATTTCTCGAACAGCTCGCAGTGCTTCCGGCTCACCTGCGACGAATTGATCCGAACCTGGCATCCCTGCTGCCGGCCCATCGTCGACGAACCCGCACCCAGTCGAACGACCTTGGCGCGAGATCGACCTTGTACCACGACCAATTGAAACGGCATCGGAATGCGCCCCAACCGAATTCGTCAATAAAATATCAAGAAGATCGCTACGGGAAGAGAATTCATCCTACCCGAAAGACCCGACTCCCGCAAATTCTTTGTCGCCAAAATCCAACATCGATCCGGTTTCTCGAATCCTTGGAACCGCGAACCCCACGCACAACAGTTCCCCACGATTCGATCACCGTCAACTCCGTCGAACTCGAACCGCGCCTCATCGTCGAGCCGCCATCAAGCGCCTGAATGTTTAGTCTTGCATTTCGATCTCCGTTGATCGATACCGCGGCGCGGCTTTGTCGCGATCGTTCCCGCGACGAGTCACTGGCGAATCGACCGAATTCGGGCGCACAATAGAGAGAGATTGAGACGAATCTGCGATCGATCCCTTTTCGCACTTACGGATGTTCCATGCTCTCGGGCGTTCCCGCCGAATCCGAGCTTTCCAATCGTCGCCTCGACACGCCCGATTGGCGTCCCGAGGCCGCGCCTAACGGGGTCGCGGCGAATTCGAGCCGAGCGGCCGACTCCGATCCGTCCCAAACCGAGCCGAGCGCGGTTCCGCCCGCCGAATCCAGACCGAATGACGCCGCGCCCGCCGTATCCGAGCCGAACGGTTTCGAGCCCGTCAATCTCGCCGATTTCGCGTTTGATTCAACCGCGCCCGCGGACGATTCGGACGGCGCTCAACGATCAACCGCCAAGGAGGGGGTTCGCTCGGTCGACAGTACGATTTCCATTCCTGGAATGGCCGAGAGAAACGATTCCGAAGAGCGTTCCGCGATCACCCCGGGCAGCCATTTCGGCAAATACGAACTGCTTGAAGAAATCGGCCGCGGCGGTATGGGGGTCGTTTACAAGGCGCGACAAAAAGACCTCGATCGGATCGTCGCTCTCAAGATGATTTTAAGCAATCATCTCGCTTCGGGAGAGCAAGTCGCCCGGTTTTACGCCGAGGCCCGCGCCGCGGCGCGGATGAATTCGCCCCACGTCGTACGCATCCATGAAGTTGGATCATATGACGGTCAACATTTTTTCACGATGGAATATGTTGCGGGGCCGAGCCTGGCGACGATCGTCAAGAACGGGCCGTCGCCGTTCGACGTCGCGGCGCGATACGTCAAGGCGGTCGCTCTCGGAGTCGAGCATCTCCACGGTCAGGGAGTGGTGCACCGCGACCTCAAACCGTCGAATGTATTGCTCGACGAAAACGACGAACCGTCGGTCACCGATTTCGGCCTGGCGAAAACGCTTCAAGGAGGCTCCGAGAACACGACCGTGGGGGCGATCGTCGGCACCCCCAGCTACATGGCGCCCGAGCAGGCTTCGGCGAGCCGGTCGACCGAGGTCGGCCCGCGGAGCGACGTCTATAGCCTTGGCGCCATTTTATATGAATTGATCACCGGTCGACCGCCGTTTCACGAACAAAATCCCCTTGATACGCTCGTTCAGGTTCTCGAGGGAGAGCCCCCCCGTCCCGGCAGGCTGAGGGCGAATTTGCCCAGGGGACTCGAACTGATCTGTTTAAAATGTCTCGAAAAAAATCCCGACGACCGCTACGCGTCGGCGGGCGAGCTCGCCGCCGATCTCGAACGTTTTCTCAAAAAAGAACAACTTGAAGTCAAAAACGTCGGCGTTTGGCACCGCTTCCGCCGCTGGTCGCGGCGCGAGCCGGCGCTCGTCTCGCGGATGGGGACGATGGCGCTCGTCCTCGCGATCATTCAGATCAATCACTCGCTCGTCGGCTCGGCCGAGGCCCCCGGATACGGTCGCTTGCTCGCCGTCGTCGCCGCCTGGGCCGTCGCGTCGATCGGCTACCAGGCCCTCCTCCGCGACGAACGACGCGCCGATCTCGGCCGCTACGCGTGGGCATGGACCGACGTGTTTTTATTTACAGTTATCGTTTATATTTATAACGGCTTATCCACATCGCTTGTCGCGGGTTATTTTTTGATCGTCTCGGCCTCGGGGCTCTGGTTTCGCGAACGGCTCGTCTACTTCACCACCGTGGCTTCGGTTCTCGCGTACGCGGTCCTCGTCCTCGCCGAGGCGTGGACGATGGGTTCCTCAATGCCTTCGCCGTATCGACACGTGATCTTCACCTCGGTCCTCGCGGTCTCGGGTTTGATCATCGCGTATCAGGTTAAGCGCGTGCGCGCGCTCAGCCTCTATTACGAACGCAGGCCGCTCCCCTGACGAAAAGCGGCCCGCTCGTTATCCTTTTATCCTATCAAACTTAAAGAACCCTCATCATTTAATAAGCGCTCGCGTCGACGATCTCGCCGCCGCGGCTCGTCCCGAGCGCGCGCCACACGCCGATCGCCACGGTGTTCTTGACGAATCGAACCGATCCGTCGAGAAACAGCACGTTCACCCCTCCCGGATGAAACGAACTCGCTCCCACGATCGTATCGATCCCGTGCACCTCGTTCACCGGCCCCGGAAGACCAAAACACGACTTCCGATTCGGCGCCTGAATGTGTAAATACCCGCCCCCTTTGCCCGATGCGTCGTCGAGCCAGCGCTGACCCTTGAAATCCCAGATCGGCGTCGTCGAAGCCTGACACGCTTGCGCATCAAGATCGTTGATATTGAGAGAGCCCTGAAACTGACCGATCCGCGCCGTCGATTGGAACACCGTCCCCAACACGCTCGAAAACGAACCCGCGGTCCCTTTGACAAACTCGCTGAAGCCCGCGGTTTGCCCCAATCCGTCGGTGATCGAAGCGAACGTCACAACCCCGCGCTGAAAATGCGCGTCGCAACTATCCAGAAAATATCCAGGTCCGTTGGGCGCCCCCCCGGTCATGAACCGATCAAGACCCACGTTGTTCGGATAATTGTTGCTCCCGTTCGACACGAACGCCTGATTTCCAAGCATGAAAACTTCGTTATCCCCCGGATTCGGATCCGACGGACAAAGAAACGAAGCCACCCGAGTCGTATACACCGTCATGTTCGTGTAATAACCAAGTCCGTCGGTCAGATCGCACGAATTGAACGCGAAATTAATCGAATTGTAAAGATTCGCTTGATCCAAAAACGGCAGCATACGCCCCTTCATCGAGTAATCCTGGATCACGCCGCACGCCGCGCCCGATGGCGGAAACGCATTCTGTTGGCTTTCATAATTGTTGAGCGCAAGACCAAGCTGCTTCAGGTTGTTCAGGCATTGCGTCCGCCGCGCCGCCTCGCGCGCCTGCTGTACCGCCGGCAACAATAACGCGATCAACACCGAAATGATCGCGATCACCACCAAAAGCTCAATCAATGTGAAACCGTAACGCCTATTACGCATAATCATTTCCTGCCGAGCCGAGGGGGATGAAGACTCGCCGCGATTCCGCGCGGAACGACGGGTCCCTCGCGGCCGTTCACGGCGTCGATCGTCGGCGATCGAACGTCGAACGGTCACATCCTAGCCGACACCGGTCGTAGCGTTCAAGACGTCCAATCGAATCGCTCAAAAAACCTCCAATCACGGATAATACACGATCCCGATCGATCGTGTCAGATCGACGTTCCCCGCCGCGTTCCGCACGATCCGATTCCCTCGCACGACCGTACCCAAACCCAAACCCAAAGCCTTCACCCCGTAACCTCCATTGGATGCGATCGTATCGCCGCCGTTCGCCGACCCGATCCGATTGTTCCGAGCGTCGATCAAATCGATCCCGTCCCCCGCGTTCAACGCGATCTGATCCCCCAGAACCGCGTTCCCGCGCGACGATCGGATGATTAAACCCGATCCCCCGCTGTAATCGATTTTATCCCTCAGAGCCGCCGGAACTCCCCCGATCGTCGTCGCAAACGTACCAGGGCCAAGATACACCCCGCCCCGCGCGTTCCCCAAATTTTCAGTTCCATAAGAATTCGTTCCAATGTACGTATGAAAGATCACGTTATTGTGAGCCGAGCCGACGACGTCGATTCCGAACCCCTGATTCGACGAAACCGTCACCTCGGGCTCGACCGAGGGTTGAAACCCGCCGACCGCGTTTCCATGCGCGTCGCCGGCGATCTTGATCCCGTCGCCGCCGTTGGGAATCGCGGTCTGAATCGACGTGTTCGTGCCGATCGCGGTGTCGGTGATTTGCACCCCCGTCGCGTGACCGCTGAGCTCGATCCCGTTCCCAAGATTGCCCGAGACGATGCACGTGCGAATCACGTTATCGCCGCCGCTCGACGTGATCATAATCCCGTCGCCACGATTCGGCGCGGCGCCCCCGAACGCGTAAATGCCCGCGAACGTGTTGAACGAGATGAAGCCGCTCGCCTTGCCGCTCACCTCGATCCCGTTGCGGTTATTGCCCGAGATCACGTTCCCCAGCGGAATCACCCCCCCCACCTGCGTATCGCTCGAAGATCCTGAAACGAGCAGGCCGTCGCCGCCGTTCGCGACGATCGACGCATTGTTCGCTCCCACGCCCATAAAATTCGCCTGAACCGTCGTATCGTTCGAATTCGTGATCCGCAACCCGTTTTCACCGTTGCCGCTCAGTACATTATAAAACACAAATGGACTTTGCTGAAATGTGCAACCGATCAACTGATTGCCGTTCGCGTTCACGATCGCGACGCCGTCGAGCCGATTCCCCAGCGGCGAATCGCCCGACGCCGCCGTGC
>JAKBCQ010000775.1 GCA_021807585.1 Planctomycetota bacterium
CGGCGAAGTTTGATTGAACTCATGCGACTTCGAGTAGCGCCTCACGTTGGACGGGATGGAGCCCCGAAGTCAAAGGCCCTGAAAAATCGATGTCGAGATTCATCGAATTCAACGGCGCTCCCGACGCCTGCCATGGACGTATCTCTCGAAAAGAGACGCGGCACGTCCCCGAACCTTTCGCCTCGGCGATCAACTTTCGATAAACGACGCCTCCTATGTGAAGATTCCCCTCGCTCGCACGCGAGTCTTCTCGGATTAAAAGACCCGCCTTAGCTAGATCGTCGAATTGCCAAACATAACCTGAGCTTGAGTGCTCATGAACCTTGATTACAAGGATATCATTGTGACAACCCTCGATCGAAGCGCCGTTATCGCGCTCGGTCAACACCCAAACGTCGCCATACAAGTTGGACGGCACATATGGATCGACCAGCGTTTTTTTAATCAACCGCTTTTTATTACTCGTTTGAAGGAGCTTTTCGTAGGTTGGTCGGTCGACTCCCTTGCAATCAAAGAGAGCGTGGCAGGTGGCGGAATAGCTCGTTCCCATCCGCAACGAAAGCTGATAAACGACGACCGGATCGGCCAGGTCATTCCGACTCCAGCCTTGCCGCTCCATGTGCCGCTTGATTAGCCAAGGAGGAGAGAGAAGCGCCGCGGCGAAGGCGTTGGCCTGAACTTCTCGCGGGTCGAATCTGGATTCATGATCAAAGAGCGCACGAGTGAGAATTTGTTTTTTATCGAAGCTCGCTTTGTGTCCCAGCGACGCATGACCGAGTTCATGGGCGGCTGTGAATCTCTGAACCGGAAGCCTCCGTCTCGTGGTGACGATCACGCCCCGATCGGGTTCGTCGATATAGGCGCCGAGGAGATTCTTGAGTGGACGGAACAACACCGGTATGTCCATGTCCACAAGCATTCCAAACACGTCGATTCGCCCTTCGCCAAGATCGGCTCGGCTCTTCGAATCGAACCGGTTGTGCAGCCGTTTGGCCTCTAAGACGGCTGTGAGGATATCATCTCGGATCGCCACGAATCATCCTCCCTTCCGCTTTCGTGCTCTCAGGAAATCGGCGAACCGAGCCAATTCCTCGCGGTCGTCGGGCGAGAGTTCGGAAACTTTTCGCGCCAGATGCTTGATATCAGTCCCGAATGAGAACTCCGCGGTCGCCTCTCCGGTGAAATGTCCGACGGGACGATTGTAGAGCCCGGCGAGCTTCTTCAATTCCAGGGCGTCGACCTTGCGTCGACCCGACTCGATTTGCGAGAGGGCCGACCTCGAAACTCCCAGGTAGGTTGCGACCTGATCCTGGGAAAAACCGAGATACATCCTCGCCTCCCTCAGTCGTTCTCCGAGAGCCTTACGATCGTCATCCTTAACGTCGGTCTCGTTTTCTTGATTCTTGCTCATTTGCGCGTCCTTGATTTGACGTGCTTCTCCCAAATCTTCTTGATCCGGGGGATCATGTCTTCGACCGCTTCATTCACGTTATGATAGCCTCCCTCTCGCACGATTTTATCGGCCGGGAAAGCGATCGCGGGAAATAATTCTTCCACAACGAGTACTATACCTAATACCATCAACGAGTCGAGCTGCGGCTCCCATTCTTCACGAATCAAGGAAGCATCTTCCGCGATCTTTTCAAGTTCCAACCGCAGGCGGCGAGACGTTTCCGCGAATGGAAACGACTGGATCGATAAATCGTTCGCGATGATCGATTCGGTCGGCATCGATGTCTTTCCCTCCTCGACGTATCATACGCGGGGTTTGTTTGAAAATCAAACACAAAGCGCCGATTGTGTTCGATTTTCTAACAGAACCGACGGAGTTTCGAACCCGCCGGTGAATGGGCGCCCCTGATGGAATCGGCTGAAATCGAGTCTTCGTCGGTATCTTCCACGCATCGTGCGCGCATCTTTCAGAGCGAACGGATGTGGAGATTATAATAACCCGATGCGCAAGCAAAGAAACAATCAAATGATCAATCATAAATTTTCATAATATTATTAAAAGACCCTTGCTTACGCGTCGGGTTGGTATGTTGGCGGCTTCGCCGCCTTAGGGACTTCGACGGGAACCGTCAAGAGTCGTGCGCCCATCGATCGCCGATTTTCTCTGTACGCATGTTGACTTCCCGCCGATCGATCGTTATGATCCTCCAATTCTCGATTCGGCGTCGGGCCGAATACGTCGATGCGTTCCGTAAACAGCTCGGAGAATAACATGTCTTACGCCGAAACGCTCCTTCCCGAGTTCGACCAGGAGATGGCGAGCACTCGCAAAGTTCTCGAACGATGCCCCGACGACAAGCTCGACTGGCAGCCCCATCCGAAGTCACACACGATCGGTTGGAACGCCAATCATCTGGCGAACCTCCCCGACTGGCTCGTGCATGCGCTCGCTACGCCCGAGCTCGATATCGCCCCTGTCGGCGGCGAGCCTTTAACTCCTCCCAAGGCAAACACCATTCGCGAGATTCTCGCGATGTTCGACCGGAATGTCGCGGCGGCGAGGGAGGCGCTCACTCGCGCCGACGATGAGCATATGGCGCATCAGTGGACGCTTTTGCATGGGGGCAAGCCGATCTTCACGATGGCCAGGTCGGACGTGGTTCGGCGAATCGTCCTCAACCACATCATTCACCACCGCGCCATCCTCTGTGTTTACCTCCGGTTGAACAATATCCCGGTTCCGGGGATGTACGGCCCGTCGGGCGACGAGTGAAACTGTTCCAGGCCCGGCATCGTCGTCGGGAGCTAAACCTGGAGCTAAAACAGAGGACGCTGCCGATAGACGGAGGGGAGGT
>JAKBCQ010000776.1 GCA_021807585.1 Planctomycetota bacterium
CGTACCTCATCATCGGCGCGATCGCGGGAGGGTGAAAGCCGCCATCAAGCACACGGAGAAATCGCTAATCGAGCGATCCGTGTCGAAAAACCCTCGTCTCGGTTCCGAGCCCGCGGTATCCTAGATTTTGCCGGAGATTACACCAGTCGTCCGCTTTGCAAGAGGATCGAACCGTGCCCGATCTAACGAGATGGAAAACGCCGTTTTTATCAATAGTCGTTTTTATGACGATGTTCGTTGGACGAGACATGCTCGTATTAGCGAACGTTTTTGAGCCCGACGCTCCGCCGACGCGCGACGATCTCGACGAGATCAGCGATCGCGGCCGAACCCTCGCCGATTACGATTACGCCGCGGCGCGCGGGTCCGACGCGATCGAGAAAATCGAGGTGAAACCGGGAACCGTCGAACGCTATATCGCGCGTGAGGACGACGGCCGCTGGATCGTCGCCTTCGGCAAGCTCTCTCCCAAAAAAGACGCATTCCTCACCGCGTTCGAGGCCTTTGAAGAAGACGACGAAAACGCCGATTTCACCGTCAAAGCGTACGACCCTCCCCGCGCCGATAAAGACTTCTTACTCGCGTCGGCGCTCGCGATCGATCTCGCGTTCAAGAACTTCGTCGGCCCCGAACGACCCTACAACTTCGCCGTCATCCCCGCCGACGACGATCAACTTTTCATTTACGTCTTCCCCGCCCAGGTCAAAGAAGCCTCGTGGCCGCTCGGCGGCGACACCCGTTTTCTCGTCTCCGCCGACGGCAAAACGATTCTCGAAAAACGAAAACTGCACGATCAAATCGTCGATTTCCCACCAGATCAATCGGGCGCCGCCGGAAAAATTAAAGAAAACTCGCATGTTCACGAATTAAGCGACGTCCCCGAGGACACCGACGTCTTCCACGTGCTCGTGCGCGAACCGTCGATTCCCGAGAAGATCACGACAAAAAACTATATTTACATGATTGATGCCGAAGGCGATATCACGTTCGCGTCGCGGGGTTCGAAGGCTTCGGCCTCGCCTCCCGCGCCGAAGTGACCGAATCTTCCAGCGTCGACCGCGAAGTCGAATCGATGCGAAGCTCGTTCGTCGATTCGTGTGATTCGCGATCGTACGCCGATCGCCCCAAAAGCCACGCCGAGGGGGCGATCACGAGCGCGAAACCCGCGAGCGTCACGACCGATAACGACCGATTCCAAAACATCAGATCAAATCCGATCGCGAAGACGACCTGCGATAGCCCGATCACCGAGACGCGCGTCGGCGATCCCGCCGCGTAAGCCTTCGTCAAAAAAAACTGACCGAACGTCCCCGAAACCGCGACGCCGACCAATAACGCGATCGTCTCGGAATTGAAAAGACTCCATGTGAGAACATTATTATTTAGAGATAATAGAATTACCGAGACGATCGTCGCGGTTCCGGCGAAATGCGCCACGATGGCGCGGGGATCGATCGCTTTGAGTTTGTTCAGGCCGAGCATCGCGACCGCGGTCGAAAGCGAGCTCAAAAGCGCCGTCAGCGTGGCGAAATCGGCCTCGGCGAAATGAGGCCGCTGGATCAAGAAAACCCCGGCGATTCCGCTCGCAACGCACGCTATCTCGCTCAGGCGAAGCGGCCTGCGGAGGACGATCGCCGAGAGCGCGATGATCCAGATCGGGTGCGAGTTCGTCAGCGAGATCGCATCGGCGACCGGCAATCGCGTAAGCGCGTAAAAATTGCACACCAGACTGAAACATCCCGCGAGGCTGCGAATCCAAAGCGTTTTGGGATGAAAAATAGGGGTCCGCGCTCCCGCGAGCCGAGCCGCGACGATCGCCCAAACGAACATCAGAGACACCCGCGAAGTCGCGATCACAAGCCAATGACACCGCGTCCCCGCGGCGTGCGTCAACGCGCCCATCGAAGCGAACGCGAAGGCGCTCGCCAAAATCCACAACCCGGGACCGCCGCGAATCCGCGTCATCGGCCCGTCTCGTCGCGATCAAGATCCCCGGATTTAATCGCATCATAATAAGTACGATTTTTAACGATTCCGCTCAATCGCTCCATTTCGTCGACGATCTCGTTCAATCGTTCAACCGCGGGTAAATCGAGCAGCTCGTTCAACACCGCGGCGATCGCACGGTAATACCAAACCGTCCCCTCGATTCCTCCGGTGAATCGATCGAGCGTTCGAGGGCCCTGAATCTTCAGATCGTCGACGATCGATCGCGCGTTGTGCAGTTTATCGGCTAAAACAACCGGGAGCGATTCTTGATCGATTTCTGTCTTTAAATGATGGATATAAGCGTTTTTTCGCGCCTTCCAGGGAGGTTTGGGCGATTCGAACGTGTCGGTGCAGCCCGCGACGATCCGCGCGACGGTTTCGCCGAATTGCGTCCGAATGAGTTCGAGAGTTTCATGTCCCCCTTGATCTTCGGGGGCGTCGTGCAGGAGCGCGGCGATCATTTGATCCTCGGACCCGCCGTTTTCGCCGACGATCGCCGCGACCGCGAGCAAATGCGTCAGATAAGGAACCGTCGTCCCCTTGCGAAATTGGCTCGCGTGGAGCCGATTCGCCAGGATCAAAGCTTGCTCAAATCGTTCGGAATAAGGCATGACGAGAGCCGGGGGTAAGAACCGAAAAAGCGCGGATCGCGTTCGGCGAGGATTCCACAAAAAGCCGTGTGAGATCATAAATCGTCGGCGAACGACGGACAAGCCGATCGAGCCTTCCATTTTCTTGTTCGCTTCCAATAAGGCCGGCGGCGGCTTGACTCGACCGCTCCAGCCTGCTGAAATTCGGTGGGAATGATCTCGTTCTC
>JAKBCQ010000777.1 GCA_021807585.1 Planctomycetota bacterium
ACGATCGATATCGATATCGATCGCGAGCGCGCCGGGCTGAGCGGAGTGACCGCTTCGGACATCGCTCGCTCGGTCGTCGCCGCCACATCATCAAGTCGATTCATGGCTCGCAATTTCTGGCCCGACCCCAAAACGGGAATCGGTTATCAGGTGCAGGTTCAAATACCTTATGAAATTATGAATTCGCTAGAACGTATTGAAACGACGCCGATTCAACGCCCCGGTTTGGACCGTCAAATTCTGCTCCGCGATGTGGCGAAGCTGCGTCCGGGAACGACTCCGGGCGAATATGATCGTTATAACATGAAACGATCGGTCAGTTTGAACGCGAACATCGAGGGCGCCGACTTGGGGAGAATCGCGGGCGAGATCGAGCGCGCGATTCGCCGCGTCGGCAAGCCTCCCAAAGGGGTCGTCGTCGACGTTCGGGGGCAGATCAAGCCGATGGGAGATATTCTTCATGGGCTCGGAGTCGGCCTGGCGATGTCGATCGTCGTAATCTTGCTGTTACTGACGGCGAATTTTCAATCGATCAAGCTCGCACTCGTCGTCGTATCGACGACTCCCGCGGTGATCGCCGGAGTCGTCGTCATGCTTTGGTTAACCAAAACGACGATCAATCTTCAATCGTTTATGGGTTCGATCATGGCGATCGGCGTCGCGGTCGCCAATGCGATCTTGCTCGTGACCTTCGCCGAACAACACCGCCGCGGCGAAGACGCCGACGCCGGCAGGGCCGCGATGGAAGGCGCCAAAGGTCGGCTTCGACCCATTTTAATGACGAGTTGCGCCATGATCGCCGGAATGGTTCCGATGGCTTTGGGATGGAGCGAGGGGGGTGAACAAACCGCTCCACTCTCCCGTGCGGTGATCGGCGGCCTACTCGCCGCGACGATCGCGACCCTCGTCGTTGTGCCGACCGTCTTCGCGCTCGTGCAGAGCGGGGCGGGGCGAGAATCGGCTTCGCTCGATCCTGACGATCCCGCGAGCAAGCACTACCATCAGGAAGACAAAGAGCCGAGCGATTCCACGCGGCTTGCGATCAACCCCGAGAATCACCCGCGAGCCCGTCGCGAGATCGACGAAACAAAGTCTTCAGCGCTCTTTCATCCATTATGAAACAAGGATCTAAAAACATGACGAATCAAATGCATATAGATTATTCAATTACATTGATTATCGGAATCACGTTTTCGGCGTTCGCATCGGGGTGCGATCGACCTGTGGACGGGAAGGGGGGTCCCGCTCCGCGGATCGTGAGAACCGTCGAGATCACGCATCCCGAGCGGCGCTCGGTGAGCCGAAGCGTGGGCGAGCCGGGAGAGCTCGAGGCGTTTGAGACGACCGCGATCCACGCCAAAATTGCGGGTTATGTGAAAACATGGACCGTCAACATCGGCGATACGGTCCAAAAAGGCCGGATTCTCGCCGAGTTATCGGTTCCCGAGTTGGAGGCCGAGCTCAAGCAGAAACAGGCCGCGGTCGAACAGGCGATCGCCAAACATCAGCAAGCAAAATCGGCGGTCCGCGTCGCCGAGGCTAACACCGCGGGCGCCGAGGCCAAGATCGTCGAGGTCCGCGCGGGGACACGAAGGGTCGAGGCCGATCTGGCTCGGTGGAAAGCCGAGTTCCGTCGCATTGAAGACTTACACGCGGTGCGGGCGCAGACGGGCACGCTCCTCGACGAAACGCGCAGCAAATTACGCTCGTCCGAGGCCGCGTGCGAGGAGATCGCCGCTCAGATCAAATCCGCCGAAGTCGCGCTCATTCAAACCCAAGCCGCGCTCGACGCCGCACACGCCGACGTCGTCGCCGCGAGTTCGACGATCGATTTCGCCAAGGCCGACGCCAAAACCGTCGAGGCGAATCTCGCGTATACCAAAATCGAAGCCCCCTTCGACGGCGTTGTCATACAAAGAAATGTCAATACGGGCGATCTGACACAGCCGGGCGCCGATAAACCTCCGCTCTTTGTCGTCGCGCGGTCCGATATTATCACGATCCGAGTCAACGTTCCCGAGTCCTTCGCTGTGGATGTCAACACGGGCGACCGCGCCGTGGTGAAACTGCAGGAACTGAAAGACAAAACCGTCGAGGGAAAAGTGACCCGAGTTTCGTGGGCGATCGACCCCAAAGTGCGCACCTTGCGTGTGGAGATCGATATCCCCAACCCCGGCGGCAAACTTCAACCCGGCCTCTACGCCTACGCGACAATCGTCGCCGAAGAACACCTGAACGCCTTGACCCTCCCCGCGACAGCGGTCGTAACCGAACAGGGTCGATCTTATTGCGCGGTCGTCGTCGCGGGCAAAGCGGTGCGTCGACCGATCGAGATCGGAATCGGCGACGGGATCCTCACCGAAATCGTTTCAGGCGTCGACCGAAACGACTCGGTGATCAAGTCGAACGCGGCCTCTCTCGCCGACGGACAAAGCGTTGAAATCATCGATCCCGCCAAACCCGCTCCCAACCGCGCCGCACCCTGAAACTCGCTCGGATCGTCGCCATCGAGATTTGTAAGCTAACACAAACCGCATGCGGATCGTCGCGATCGATGTTCTCGATCCCGCACAAACCGGATAACGAGTCATGTCGACGAGCGATATCGACCGATAGAATCACCAGCCGGCGGCGCCGGGTCGCTTGGAATCCACAGATCGAGCCTCAACGCGTCGATCCCGCGGCCGTCCAACGAGATCAGGAGGTTCGATCCCGGTATGTCGGTTGTCACATTCGAGCCTCGCGGCGAAACCTCCCGAACGGCGATCGCCGTACTGATTCTCACGTTCTTTTATGCGTGGATCG
>JAKBCQ010000778.1 GCA_021807585.1 Planctomycetota bacterium
GAGCGAGACGGGCTTGCCGCGAGCGCCCTCGGCCCGAGCCGGCAAGATTGGTGACGATCCCTTCTTGTCGGCGGCGGACGAGGCGTTTGGAACGAGCCCCGCAAGCGCCGACGCGGCGGTAATCGCGGCGCACAACGCCGCGGCGCGAAGACTCTTACGCGAACCCGGCGGGAGTAAGGTCGAGGTCGAAAGCATCACGCGCAATCCCCATGAAAACGGCGAAAGAACCGAGCGTCGCGCGGGGGAATCCCGAGGAATCACCGCCGCAACCGACCGCGGCCGAAGCGACGACCGCGGAAATCGCGGCGTCGATACTCGTATGATACTCCACAAAGGGGTCGAAAAGTTTCAAGTCGTACCTGAGACATTTGATTTACGATCGATTCGACTTCGGAGCGACCTATTTAATTCTATATATAATCATGTATATACTGAAACCGTCGGTCGACACGGCGTGCTCATTCGCTTGGGCCTGAATCGACGGCTCGGCGTCGCGTCGCCGATTGAGGCGGCATTCACACGTCGTTTCGCGGGAAAAATCGGCGAACCCGCGCCGTTTTCGATCGGGCGCTTCAAAGCGAACGCAACTCACGTTAAGATCACGACGTGCGACGACGCGTCCGACCGGCGGAGCGGGGCGTCGTTTTTGATTTTTCACACGCCGGCGCGAGCGCAGCGGTTATGTCCGAATCGGTCGATTATCGCCGTTCCGGGGTCGATCTCGACCTCTACGAGAAGACGATGGCGATGCTGCCTCCTCTCCTTAAACGGACGTACACGCCGCGGGTGGTCGATTGGCCCGGCGGCTTCGCGGGACTGTTCCGGCTCGACGACAACATCAGGCTGCTGACCCGCAAATACCGCGATCCTGTGCTCGTCTCGTCGACCGACGGGGTGGGGACGAAGCTCAAGGTGGCGACGCTGACGGGTCGACACGCGACGGTCGGGATCGACCTCGTCGCGATGTCGGTCAACGATTGTCTGTGCGCCGGCGCCGAGCCGCTGTTTTTCCTCGATTATGTGGCGATGAGCCGGGACGATCCCGAACTCACCCGACAAATCGTCGAGGGGATCTCCGCGGGCTGTATCGAGGCCGAGTGCGCCCTGCTCGGCGGCGAAACCGCGATCCTCCCCGAAATGTATCAACGCGGCGATTACGACCTCGCGGGCTTTTGCGTGGGAGTCGTCGAGCGCAAACATGTGCTCACAGGAAAAGACGTTCGGATCGGCGACCGGATCGTCGGAATCGCGAGCTCGGGACTGCATTCGAACGGCTACAGCCTGGCCAGAAAGATCGCGTTCGATCACGCGGGGCTGGCCGCGGATACGTTCGTCGCCGAACTCGGCAAAACCGTCGCCGACGAATTGCTGATCCCCACACGTATTTACACTCGAGCGATCAAAACGATTTGGCGTCATTATCGCGTGAAACGCGTGGTGCACGCGATCGCGCACATCACGGGAGGCGGTCTGATCGACAACCCCCCCCGCGTTCTCGCCGAGGGACAGGCGATCTCGCTCGAACGAACGTGGGAGATCCCCCCCGTATTCGGCTGGCTCCAAAAGCTCGGCGCCGTTTCCGAGCACGAGATGTTCCGCGTGTTCAACATGGGGATCGGGCTGATCGTGATCGTCGCCGATTTTTACGCCGACGCGCTCGCCCGCCTGATTCGCGACGAGATCGGCGTCGCCGCGTGGGTGATCGGCGAGGTCGTCGCGGGCGATCGCGACGTCCGTCTCAAAGAACCCAAAAATGACGAACCCGAACCGAACGATCCCGGCCAAAACGAGCCGTAACCGCGCGCGACGAAACGATTCGCCTCGATGCACAAGAATGTATTTATTGGTATGGGGAGCAATCTGGGGGATCGATCGGCGCAGCTCGATCGCGCCGCGGCCGAGATGGCGAAC
Organism: Planctomycetota bacterium; assembly: GCA_021807585.1. Taxonomy (GTDB): domain Bacteria; phylum Planctomycetota; class Planctomycetia; order Isosphaerales; family Isosphaeraceae; genus JAKBCQ01. The sequence continues at coordinate 1,912 of JAKBCQ010000778.1, forward strand.
ACCCCTGGGATCGTTAATATTGTAATAAGTTCGTATATTGAGACCGCGGCGGTCGGCGGCCCCGAAGGCCAGGGGTCGTTTTTGAACGCGGTCGCACGGATCGAAACGACGCTTTCTCCGCGAGATCTGCTCGATCGGCTGCACGCGATCGAACGTTCGGCGGGACGCGTGCGCGGCGAACGCTGGGGAGCGCGGACGATCGATCTCGATTTATTATTGTATGATGATGCTATATTATGTGAAGATAATTTGATCGTGCCGCACCCGAGGATGTGCGTGCGTCGATTTGTTCTCGGTCCGCTCGCCGAGATCGCGGGCGAGACGATCGAGCCGACGACGCGTCGATCGATCGCCGAGTTGCTCGCGAATCTCGCCGCGCGTCCTCTTACGATCGTCATTATCGACGACGACGTTGCGCGACGCGATGCGATCGTCGCGGGAGTTCGCGCCGATCGCGCGATCGCGGCCGAGGGCTCGATCGTCAAGGGAATCGATCATCCTTTCATTCAAGCGAGCGATCGCGATCGTTTCGAGGGTGTTTCTCGCGAGATCGGCCGAGCGACGTTCGTCGTCGACATGACGCGCGAACCAATCGCGGGGTCGAATCGTCCGATCGGAGTCCCTCGAATCGTTCCTGAACGGGATGATGTCAGATCGGTTGTGAGCGAGGTTTTGGCGTCGTGCGCGTCGTGCCGTTAGAAAGATGATATTCTTGAGGTTGGACCGCGGACGCCGATCCTAGCAAAGCGACGCGCGCGGGGTTGAACGGGGTCGAGGGTGTTTGAGCCGCGACGGGCGCGGATTGAGGACGATTAAAATGGCCAAGGCGGGGAAGAAGAGCGAGAAGAAGGAAAGCGACGACGGCTTTCATATCGTCGCGCGGAACCGTCGCGC